>NZ_LGQY01000193.1:0-6206 GCF_003116065.1 Azospirillum sp. TSO5
GGGGTGGAGCAGCCCGGTAGCTCGTCAGGCTCATAACCTGAAGGCCGCAGGTTCAAATCCTGCCCCCGCAACCACCGACAGTTGACAGCCCGCCTCCAACGAGGCGGGCTGTCGGCGTTTCGGGTCCGCTTCGGCGCACGCCTCCAGGATCGCCAGCAGGTCGCCATGAAGCTGCGCCTCCAGCCCGGCGCCCGAGGGGCAGGGGGACAGCACGACACGGTCGACCATGGACCGGATCATCTCCATCGCGGCCATCCCCTCGTCGCCGTCGCCGAGCACGGACTCGAGCTCCGCGATCTTCCGCCGGTACAGCTCCGGCAAGTTGGCCGGCAGCAGCATTTCCGGCGCCTCCGTGCCCAGGGCGTCGATCTCGGCGGCGAGCGCAGTACGCTCGGCCTCCAGGGCGGACAGCCGCTCCTTCAGAGACGGGCTGTACATCCCGTTCTCCACTGCTTCCAGGATCGACGCGATCTTCCGGTCGGTTCCGGCGAGGGCGCGCTCCCGATCCCCGCGCCGGTTCCGCGCCTCGGCCTGATCACGCCGTTGCGCCACGACCATTTCCTCAATGAAGGCGGCGACCACGTCGGCGCCGAGCAGGCGCTCCTTCAGCCCGGCAAGAACACGGCCCTCGATCGCTTGCCGGCTGATGGTGCGGTCGTTCGGGCAGGTGCCGGAATTCCGGTGCCCGGCGCAACCGTAGCGGTCCTTGCCCATGATTGTGTAGCGGCCGCCGCAGACGCCGCACACCAGCACGCCGGACAGAAGGAAGCGCCGCCGATGCACGCGGTTCAGAGCATTGCCCTGCTCATCCCGACCGATTTCGGTGGCAACCGCCTCCTGTCGCGCCTTGACGCGGTTCCACAGAACGTCGTCGATGATGCGCAACTCGGGGACTTCGACAATCTCCCGCTTTCCCTGAGGGTTGATGCGGGCGACGCGCTTGCCGGTGCCCGGATCCTTGACGAACTCGCAACGTCCCCATTCCAGAACGCCGGCATAGTTGGCGTTGTTGAGGATACCGGTTCCGCGCGCGACCTGTCCGCGGATCGTGGTATCGACCCATTTCCTCCCCCTGGGACCTGGAACCTTCTCATCGTTCAACAGGCGGGAGATGGCGCGGGGGCTCATGCCGTCGGCGTACAGCGCGAAAATGCGGCGGACAACGGCGGCTTCGCCCGCATTGATGCGGCGATACCCGCCACCTGCCTTGTCGCCGTCGACGACGTCGTATCCATAGGCTTTGCCGCCGGGAATACGTCCCTCCCTGGCCAAGCCAAGATGGCTGCGTCGGGTCTTCTGACCGATCTCCCTGAGCTGCATCTGTGCCATCATGCCCATGATGGCGACGTGGATCGTGCTGATCTCGCCGAAGTCCGGCGTGTACAGCTTCACATTGTAGAAGCTAAGACGGTCATAGAGATCCGAGGTGTCCGCCAATCGTCGACCCAGACGGTCGACGGCTTCGGACACCACGACATCGAAGCGGCGGCGCCCGGCATCATCCACCAGCTTCAGAAAGCCCGGGCGGTGCCGGGAGGCGCCGCTGATCGCCGCGTCCGTGTAGGTATCGACAACCTCCCAGCCCTGCTGGACGGCGTAACGCCGGCACAGCTCGATCTGGTCGGCGATCGATTCCTGGCGCTGCTTGTCGGTCGAGTAGCGGGCGTAGATGACGGCCCGACGGCGGGGGTGGTGGAGGACGGTCATCGCAGGGCCTTCAGGAAGAACGCGATCAGGGCGGCGAGAAGAACAAGGGCGAGACCGGCAGCGAACGTCAGGAAGCCGGCCTGGGACGGACGCCGGCGCATCTCATGGCGCGCCAGAATGCGGGCCAATCCGAGCAGCTTCTCGAGCGGAACGGTCCGCTGCTCCTGCTGGGGCGGCTGGACAGCGGGCGCCGTCGTCGCGGCGGTGGAGTCGGTGGTGTGGGTCACGGTTGGAAAGTCCATGGTGGGAGCGGCCATGACGATATGGTCCGATGGCGGCAGGAGCGGAAACACAGCGGCAGATCGGCATCGCCGACGCCAACCCGGTCATCGGTGCGGTCAGGTGTCGGGCGGCGCGACCATGGCCGGCAGCCCCAACGAGCCCTGCTTGCCGGGCTTCACCTTGCCACCGGCTTCACGATGGGCGGATGCCGCGAGCGTCGCCGCGAACGGCTCCAGAACCTCCAACCGCCCCCGCAGGCGGGCGTTCTCGCAGAGCGCTTCGTCCAGCGCCTGCTCCACCTGATGCTTGGCGGTCAGTTCAGAACGCAGTTGGTCGAGCTGCAGCGAGGAGCGCAGGAGGGCAGTCTTTTCTTCCGACAGAAGGCGGTTCACGGTCTCCACAGCGGCTTGCGCGTCCGCCGCTTGCCGCTGCCAATCCTTGATCTCTTCGGACATCCGGGTCAGCGCCGCGTTCTGCTGGGCGACCTTCACCGCCAGCTGGTTGCGGTCTTCCGTGATCCGGTCATGCTCCTGCGCCAGATCCTCGTAACCCTGCTCCTGTTCAGCGATCTCGGCCGTCAGAGCGTGCAGTTCGCTCCGGCAGGCCGCGCTTTCGCTCTGCAGGGCTGCCAGCGCGGTGGTGTGCTGTTCCGCGGCGAGGCGCCTCTCCTCCTGCCGCATGGTGTCGATCGACGCGATGAAGGCCGTCAAGGCGCCGTCGATGGCGCACCGCATCTGCTCGGCCGCGGCGCAGGACTGGACGTCAACCGGCCCTCCCGCGGACGCATTGCCAGACGTGCTGACCGCGCCCTTCTGAATAACGAAGAGGTGAGGGGCGGTCTTCCTGATGTCATGGATGAGGCGCGATACGTCGCGCAGGGAACCCCCACCAATTTCGGCGCGGATGCGGCGGTATGACGGATAAGCGCTGTCCTTCGACACGATCTTGCTGACCGCTTCCGAGACGGACTCGTACGTGATCAGGGGATGGGTGGGCTGGGAGCAGGACATCCAGAACCTCTGCGAGGACTACGGTTTTGGCGGCCGCCGTCGGCCGGCTGAGTATCTGGATGAGTTGCGATGCCAGGAAAGGGCTGCGGCGACGGAATCTTGACGGTTCCGGTCCAAGCCGGCCGATGGTGAGGTGATACCGCGGTAGCGCTACCGGGTAACGGCACCTGATACCGGCGTTACCGTCGCCATCCACGTCGAGCCCACCCCTCCGCCTGCGTCGCTCCGGTCCACCACGTCACCCAGGCGGCGCAGAAAATTGCCCGGCCCCCGATGCGGCGGGGCGGATCCCTCCATACGCTTCCTTCCGAACCAAGCTGCCCGGGCGTCGGACCTCCGGCCCTCGCCACGGGCAGCCTCGAGCGAAGAAGTGTGCAGTTAGGCGTTGCGGCAGGCCGCAACGCCTCCGGGGCCGGCCAGGGCCGGTTACCGGATCGACGACGGCGTGGAGGTGCCGATGCCGTGGCGGACCTGGGATACTTTCGCATTGAACAGGGCATGCTCTCCCGTGGCGCCGGCGCGAAGGCCGGAGCGTCGGCGGCCTACCAATCCGGTGGCCGGTTCCGCACCGTCATCGCAGCGGCCGCTTACCAGGCTGGGGTCGGTCTGACCATCGGCGCCGACCTGCAAGAGGCGTGGGCGGCGAAGGGGCAGGACCCTGTGTCGGCGGTCGTGGACTTTACGGCCAAGGCCGGTGTCCACTACACCGACATCCGCGTGCCCGTGGGCGCGCCCGCTTGGTGCGCCGACCGGCAGACCTTGTGGACCAGGGTGGAACTCAGCGAACGGCGCCGTGACGCGACACTGGCGCTGCAATACACGCTGTCGCTCAGCCGGGAGGTCCCCATCGCCACGTCGATCCGGTCGGTGGAGCGCTTCGTTGATGAGCACCTCGGATCACGCAACCTGATCGCCGACATTGCGATCCATCTGTACGGGCGCCCCCTGGACCCCACGGTGCCTGCCGCCGCCGAGAAGCTGGCGAACACGGTCGATCTCGCGTGGCCGGTGATCCCGGTAGTCCGTGTGCCCAGCGCTCCACCGGTGGACGGCCCCCACGCCCTGGAGTTGCCCGACGGGCGCATCGTCGTCTACCAGCCGCACGCGCACGTCCTGGCGACGACGCGCCCGCTCGTCGACGGCGCCCTCGGCCCGAAGGACCGCGACCTGTCGCGAACGGCCTTTCTGATCGGAAGCCGCAAGCTGTGGGAGCACCTGTGCAACGAGGTATTGGCCGAGGCGGGGGCAACCCATCGCGTATCTCAGCGGTCGAAGTGGCATCGCTACCGTCAACAGCAGGATCTCGGCGCAGTCGGGCCGAACCATGAACCGCTTTCCCAGGTGCCGCTCGGTCCGGCCTACCACCCGGTCGTCGACGGGCGTGCTCTGAATTTTGGAGGAGTGGACGTCATGCCTCATCAATTCAACGCCATCGTAGCCGAACTCGAAAAGTCCAGACGCGCAGCGCCAGACGAAAAGTCGGTGCGTCTGGCTCGTGCCGTCGTCCGGATCGAAGAGTTGGAAGCGCAAGGGTTTTGCTTCAGCCGGGAAACGGGTGGGATGCTGAAGGTCGAAGCTCCTCCAGGTGTTGTCGTTGACTGGCATGACCGCGGTCTGTGGAGCGGGATACACGCGATGGTGCTCGACTACCTGGAGGCCCGCGACGCGGAACGGAAAGCGCGCGCGCCCGAACCGGGCTCCGTCGGGACCGCCGTTCCTGAGGCAAGCGACAGGACGGTAAAGGTGCCGGAGCCGACGGCGGAGGCGGCGCGGCTGCGGGAGGAACTGGATGCTGCCACGCGGAGCGTTGCGACCATCGCGGCGGCGACCGGGCAGGTGCAGCCGGATGTCGCGACGTCTCTGGCCGATGGCATCGTCACCGTCGCCCGCGGCGCCATGACGACCGCGTACGAGAGATCGCGCGGCGTGCTGATGCGCGAGCAGCAGGCGCGTGCGTCGGCCGAGACGCGTGCTGAGGAACTCACCAGGGACTTGGCACGTACGAAGGCCGCCCTGGCGCTGGAGCAGGAGAAGCGGCGGGCAACGGAAGCGGACTGTGGAGCCCTGCGCGCGGAAGGGACGGAACTGCGGCAGCAACTGAACGAGGCGAAGCGCAGCGCCGAGTCTGCGACCATCACCGGAACGGCGGCTGCCCGGCAGGCCGACGAAGATCGGCAAGCGCGTCACCGTGCCGAAGAGGCACTCCGTCTCGTGCGCCAGACAATCGACACCGACGCTGCCGACGAACAGTTGGCGTCTGAACTGCGCAAGCGGCTGCAGGCGGCCAGCCGACAGTCCGACGCCGTGGAGGAGGCGGCGCGGGTAGCGGGGCTGACGCCGGAGGTCCTGCCCAGCGAACCCGGCGCCCGGCTGCGGGCGATTGCGCAGGCGAACCGTGACCGGGCACTGGATGAGGTGGCCACCCTGTTGGACGCGCCGGTGCGGGCGCTTGGTGTGCATCTCCGCGGCGCCGCTGCCGAGCGGGTCCCGGCGGCTCTGGCAATCCTCACGACGGCGATCGAAGGTCGGGATGCGGAGCTTGCGCGGGAGCGCGCCAGCCGGGAGCGGGCGGAACTGGAGGCGCAGGGATGGAAACGCGCCTATGAGGCTCTGGTCCGCCACGGCCGGCGATTGGTGATGCTCCTTGCCCGGCAGACCGGGCTGGTCGAACCGGTGAAGGCGGCGTTGCGTCGGCTGATGGATGCCATCAGTCATGGCAAGGAGCCGGGCGATCTTTCCTCTGCGCTCGCCAGCCGGCGCGATGATGCTCCAGCACGCGGTGAGGCCCCGAACAGGAGCCCGCGGCAGGAGGAAGGCCAACGGACTGGCCGCACCGACAAGGTGAAGCCCGACGCGGAAGCGGCTCCCATCATGGGCGGCGTGAAGCCACCCGCGGCAACCCAGGAGTCACTGGAGGTCATGACCGGCGAGAAGCCGCGGCCGTCCGGCGTGGTGGCGGGCGCCGTCCGGTTGACCAGCGCCGCGACCGAGGCCGTCAAGGCCTTGGAGGCGCGGCTCAAGGTCATAACCAAGGACGACCTCCTGGAGACCGCGCGGGCAACCGAACTGGCGGTCCGCGAGGCGGGCGAGGAGAGGCGCCGGAACGAACACCGGCACGCCTATTCGGTCATCGCAAGGGTTGCGCGGCAGCGTGGCGTCGCCCTGCAGCCTCTCCAGCCGTCCAAGCGTAAGCGTTGTGTGACGACACCTCCGCCGTGATCGTGGTTCATGAAATATTCCGCTGGTTGCAGCTCAGCGGGGTAAGAG
>NZ_LGQY01000030.1:0-88685 GCF_003116065.1 Azospirillum sp. TSO5
CCCTTGGCCGCGGGGGGGGGGGCGCCCCCCCGGCGCCCCCCCCCCCGCCGATGGCTCTGCCAGGCCCGGCCTTCCGACCGCAAGGTCCCGGTGCCGCTGATCCCAGGGAAATCCATCGCGCAACCGCCCGGCCGGGTCCGGGCTGACAGGGGGGCGGCATTGGGCGCTGACTTCACCTTTATCGCGACCGGCACCAGCAGCGGCTACGCGCTGTACGAGGCGCCCTGGCAGGCCGGCACCCAATGGACCGGCTATCTGGTGCCCCTGACCGGAGCGCCGCCGGCCGACATCAGCTACGCCGATTCCCTGAGCGCCGTGAAGAAGAGCGGCGCCTGGCAGGCGCTTTATCCGGGCTTCTACCTGTTTGCGCCGACCAGGCCGCTGGCGTTGGACAACGACCCCGCTGGCGTCGCCGACGCCATCGCCGCCTATCTGAAAAGCCAGAAGCTGCAGGCGGGCTCCCAGGCCGTGCTCTGGCTGAAGGGTGTCGATCCGCTGGTCTATCCGGCCCCCTTCTCCAAATACGCCATCATCTTCAGCTGCGATGCGTTTTCCGGCAATTTCCAAACGAACTCGAACCTCAATGCGGCTCTTGGGGCCAATTTCACCTTCAACATCCTGGCCAACACCGGCGTCTCCGTCGATGCAGGCAATGGCTGCCTGCGCTTCACGGTGCCGGTGTCGTCGGCCCAGGGTATCCGTTTCCTTTACAATGCGCGGGATTGCGGCATCTCGCTGCTGAGCGACGGTAGTTTCGTCTCCACCTTCATCCCCTTCGCCGGCGCCAATACGGGCTGCTGCCTGTTCAGCGCCACACTGCAGCCCGCCGCGGCGTTCGGCACCCCGGGCCTGCTGCCGGGTTTTCAGTATACAGCAAGCACGGCCGGGAGTGGCACGCAGGCCTTCTTCTATCCCGCCTTCGTGACGGCGGAGCTTCCCGCCTCGCTGACCTGCGCCGGCAGCGTGGACATACTGGACCCGTTCAACCAGCTGATGCCGGCACAGGCCGTCACCGACGGGGTGCTGCGCACCGGCTTCATCCCGACCGACGGCACAGCCCTGCCCTCCTGCTGGCGGACGGCCGAGGGCACGCCGGCGACGCTGACGCCGCTGGGCGGCACGGCCGCCAAGCCTTCCCAGCCGCCGGCGATCCCCCTGCAGGCGGGCGGCTTTGCGCTGACCACGTCCGGCACGGTCCCGAGCGATCCGACCCTGCAAAGCAGCGTCGCCAGCCTGACGCTCACCGGCCGGTTCGGCGTTGCCGCCGGTCAGGGTGCGGGCCAGCCGCTGCACCTTCTCTGCGGCATTTTCGGGTCGGAGAAACTGACCCTGACCGCCTATGACCGGACGGCTGCCAGCAATGATGCGCTGCTGTTCCGTCTCGCCTCTCCCGCCTATGCGCCGGTCTTTCCCTTCACCACCGTCACGTTGAACGCGCCGGCATCCGGCAGCGTCGTGCCGCCCTTGACGGGCAGCCGCTACACGGCCTGGGCGACCGTGCTGCAGGGGGGTGCCGCCAGTCCAACCTACAGTGCCGAACCGGCGGGAAGCCCGATGTTCGGTTTCCCCGCCGGCAGCGGCGGCGGAGCGGATAACGATGCCATCATCCTGGAATCCCAGCCGCCGTCGCTGCCGCTGCCGCAGGGAAGCTCCCATGCCTTCCCGCTGGTGCCCTATGCCGGCCTGACCGGCGCCACGCCGACCGGCGCCACACTGGCCAGCTTCGAAAGCAGCATCCTGGCAGCCACCCGCAAACAGACGGTCTCGTCAGGCGCGCAGACCACCTGGACGGCGCGCGGCGAGGCCGGCAACCGCGCCCGGCAACTGCGCCTGAGCCGGCAAGCCGGTCCGGCGGAAGCGGCCGGCGGCGGGGAGCCCACGCAGTACCGCGCCACGCCGCAGGGGCTGATCGCCACGGTGGATCCGGGCAGCGGGGCCTACCTGACACTGACCCTGGGCCAGACGCCGGACAGCCAGGGCAATGCCCAACCTTTCGGCTTCCTGTCTCCCACGCCGGTGCTGCAGGACGCGCTGCAGACCAATCAGCTGTTCCTGGTCATCGTGAACCCGGACAATCTGGTGCCGGCGGCAGATGATTTCCTGAACAGGCTGGATATCGCCGGCTGGCGGATGGCGGCCAAGGTGGGCAAGGGCGTTTCCGCCACCGCCTATGCCAACGTGATGGTGATGAAATACTGCGACGGCAGTTTCAAGTCGCGCATCACCAATCCCAACCAATGGACCGCCCCGGCGGATTTCTCCCTGCCGTCCGGCACCGATCCCGCCTCGCCCCTGGCCACCACCTGCTACACGGGCCTGTCCAGCTGGCTGCAGACCCTGGTGAAACAGGCGGAGGCGGCCTTGGCCGCCAACCCGCAATCGCCCTATGCCAATTTCGTGCAGCTGGTGAACGATCCCGACTGGAACGGGGCGCTGGTGCTGCAGGCCGATCTGGATGCCGGCAGTCTGCCGGACGGGCTGGCCGGCATCGCGGCCGGCATCGACATGACCAGCTTCACCGCCCACCATTTCGGCTTCACTGCCAGCCGCCTGTCCTCCAGCAGCGACGGCACCATCAGTTTCGCATGCAATTCCAGCACTTTCGGTCTGGTGGACTATACCGACTCCACCTTCGCGGCCAATCTGGCCCTGGGGCTGTCGCCGGATACGCCCATCGCCCTGCCCATCGCAGTGAATTACGCATTCCGCGTTCTTCAACTGCAGACGTTGTTCGAGAACGCGGCGATCAGCACCTTCAAGAGCTATCTGGAACTGGGAGTGGGCAACCTGTTCAGCACGCCGGTGCTCAGTACGATCTTCAACGGCAGCCGGATGCCCGGCAACGGCGTGGTCCTGGACGGTTCCTATGTCGATCAGAACGGCGTCGGCATCTACATCTTCGTGCAGGCCGTGCCGACCATCTTCCAGCTGGACAGCAACGTGCTGCCATCCGTCGCCTTCAACCGGGTGCAGTTCAACTGCCTGGGCACGACCGATAACGGGACGACGGTGCTGAACCGTTTCTTCATCTGGGGCAGCTTCAATTTTGCGGCGCTGACCGACAAGGATGGTGCACCTTTGGATCTGCTGTCCTTCGGCGACTCCGCCGGGGCCGGCAGCCCGTCGGGCGCGGGACTGAGTTTTTCCAGCCTGCTGATCGACATGCGCTATCCGGCTGCCACCCCCAACGCCGTCACCTTCGCGGAGGGAACGCAGAATCTCTCCTACGACCTGGGCAACAGCGTCTACCGACCCGGCAGCCTGTTCGGCGGGTTCGGGCTGCAGCTCAGCGGCTTCATCGCGGCCGGCGTCAACGAACGTCCGGCGGATTACGGCTTTCTCACCGTCACTGCCCCGGTCGATCTCAGCCCCCTGCGCGGGCCCTGGTACGGCGTCACCTATCATGTGACCATGGGCGGTCCGGGTGCCCTGGCCTCCGCCGCCGGATTCAATTCCACCCTTCTGCTGGGATGGTCACCCGCCAGCGGCGCCGGCGAAGATGCGCATTCGCTGTTCGTCGGCTTGTCGCTTCCCGGCGCGGCACCGGGAGCCAAACTCATCAGCCTGCAGGGCGTTTTCAAACTGTCGGTGGACACGCTGGCGCTGTCCCGCCAGCAGGTGCCGGACAGCGACCCGGCCAGCTACTACTACTGCCTGAAGCTTGGCAACATCGGCCTGAAAATCCTCGGCATCGCCAAGCTGCCGCCCGACGCAACCATCAATTTCTTCCTGTTCGGCGATCCCGGCAGCACCGGCAGCCTTGGCTGGTACGCGGCCTACATCGCCAAGGATGCGTGACCGGCGCCGGGAGCGCCGTTTCTCCGCCCCGCCGTCCCTTTCTTCCTGGTCGAGGCCGCCCGTGCAGACGAACATCCTCTTCTGGAACATCTTCAAATTCGGCTTCAACCGCTTTTACGATCCCTTCAACCTCAGCGCGGGGAAGGCACAGTCGCGGATGAGCGTCCTGAAGGCCATACTCGCCGACGCGGTTCCCGACATCTTCGTCGTCGTCGAGGTGACTTGCGGTGCAGGCGGGGGCACGTTCGGCGCCCAAAGCCTGCTCGATACGTTGCGAAACAATGCGGCCGATGCCGACCGGGCAAGCTGGCGCATGGTTCCCCTCCAGCTCGTCGGCAGCAAGAAGAACGTCGAACAGGTGGCCGTTTACTACCGCGGCCAAAAGGGTACCGTCACCCGTTACTTCACCGGCCCGTTCGTCTGGACCGGCGGCATCGGCGGGCAGCCGGCCGATCCATCGGCCGTTTCCGCCACCCAGTATGCCAACAATCCGAATTCGAGCCTTCTCGTTCCCACGGGCACTACGACCCGGACGATCCCGAATTCGACCGACGTCCAGTATCGCGCCGGGCAGCCGGAGTTACAATCGGCCGCACGCATCGACTTCGATATGTTGGCCGTCGCTTCCAAAAAGAATCCGCTCAAGAAATTGAAAACGATGCCGAGCTACGGCACGTTGCGCCAGCCCTTCATGGTCACCTTCTTCGAGACGGACAGCGCCACCACGCCGGCATCGACGCGGAACCTGACCCTGTTTGCCGTCCACGCCCCACCCGATTACGGCGATGCCTATGATTACATGACGACTCTGCTGGCCAACACCGAGCAGATCGTCACCGCGCCGGACGTCTCCAAGAACGAGGTCAAAATCATCTGCGGTGATTTCAACCTGAACACGCTGGATGACGACGGCGAGCGGTCGGCGAACTATGATGCGCTGACCGTCATCAGATCGGCACCGGCCTACCAGTCGCTGAATTCGCCGCCGGCAGGCACGACGGTCGATGACGACGAGCTGGAAGCCTACCAGGGGTATTTCGCCACTCACCTCGGTCACACCCCCACCCTGTCCAAGACCAAGGCGAAGAGCCGTTTCATGTGGTCCGACGGCACCGACCTGTCCCCCTATCCAAGCTATCGCTACATCTCCAGCGTCAAGAGCACGCCCAACACCTACGCGGTCGACAACATCCTGGTCTGGCGCACCGCCGGAACCACCAGCAACTTCACGATCATGAATCCGATCGTCGGCACGCCCTTCGACACGGTGGCGCTGCCGCCGGCCAACGCCCCCAAAGGCTCCCTCACCACCACCTGCCAGTTCGGCAATTCCCCGACCACCTGGACGCCGGCACAACTCTGGCCCCAGGGTCCGAGCGCCGACGACTACGTGAAGCTCTCGGCCCGATCGCTGGTGGAGTGGCGCAACTACGGCCGGATTCGAGCCACCAGCGACCATCTGCCCCTGTTCGTCACTGTCTGAACCGGCCGCCCCCGTCCGACACCTCAAAAGCCCAAGGGAATTGAACCGATGGCCGACGCGACCACTGCCCTGACCAATCTGCGGGCCGCCATCCTCGCCGCGATCGCCGCCGATGGCAGCTTTCCCTTGACGGCGGCCTTCCTCGCCAACGGCATGAACGACCCGTCGGTTGCCGTACCGCAGGGGTTCGATGCCACACTGGCGACGGCCTTCTGCGTGGCGGCGGACAGTGTCACCGTCACGGCGGCCGCTGCCGGCATCGGGCCGCTGGCGGGAGGACAGTTCACCGTGGCGGGGGCCTCGATTCCGCTCGTCGGCGGCACCATGGCGGGCAGCGCGCCGGTGACGACCCCGGCCAACCTGCTCTTCGCCTCCACCAGCGACGGCGACGGTAATCCGCTGCTGGTGGTGCAGGTGGCCTCCATCCCGGATGGCTGGAACTGGGACACCAGCTTCCCCTCCATGACCGGCTGGCCCTTCGATCAGGTCCCGCTCACCGCCGCCACGCTCTATTTCTCCACCGCCGCCGGCACCTACCCGTGGGGCAACGCCGCCGGGATCGCGGTGACGGACGGCGCGACGCAGACCCTGTCGGCCAAGACGGATTTTCCGTCCGCTGCCAGTCCTTACCTCGGCCTGTTCGCCGGTCTGGTCGCTCCTGGCGGCAGCATGTCCTTTTCTGGCAGCCTGGACATGACCTCCTACGGTGGCCCATCCTTCGACAGCGGGGCACTTTACCCGACCGGCACCGTCGCCGCCCTGTTGAGCGACGCCAGCTTCACCTTCGCCTCCTACCTGACCGCCTCGAAGCCCAGCCTGGCCATCATCTTTCAGTCCCAGCCCCCCACCCCGGATGACGGCGAAGGAGAGACCGGGGATGAAGATGGCGCCGGTGATGCGGACGGGGACGAAACCCCGGAGATCGTCCCCTCGCTGGCGCTGACCGCCGATCTCTCGGTGCCCGGCGGGGCCGTCGGCGATTATCAGGTGCGGGCCACCATATTTCCCACAAGTGGCAGCGGTTCCACCAGCTACGGCGTCTATCTGGTACCGTTGACCAGCCGGTTGCTGACGCCCGCCGCCGCCATATCGCTGGCGGCCGGCACAGGCAGCTATTTCGACGGGACGCCGGCGGTTCTCCAGCAGTTCCTCACCTCCTTCGGGCTCACCGGTTTCACCATCAGCGGCGCGATCAGCGGCAACCTGCCCAGCGTGGGGCAGCTGTCCATTCTGCTCAGCACCCCGCCGGGAGAAAACATCGGCTGGCAGCCGCTGCCGAATCCCACCGGAAACCCGGAGTTCAGCTTCACCATCGACAGCTTCGCGCTGAACTGGTCGGTGAACACGCCGTTCAGCGCCCCCTCATTCTTCTACCTGTTCAGCACCAGCTTCACCATCCTGCCCAGTGTCTTCAAGAGTGCCGATGGCAAAAACGCCGGCACCTTCGACGTGCAGTTCGGTTCCGATCTGGTGTTCCGCGGCAGCTTCGCCGGAACGGCCACGCTGACGGATTTCCTCAACGTCGTTTCCGCCGGGGCGGTGGTGCTGCCGTCCAGCGTCTCCGTCACCCTGTCCGACATCACGCTGGATCTGGACTACACCGGGCAGAGCTTCGCCTTCACCAGCGGACTGACCGCCGATCTCTCCTTCCTCACCGTCGGCAGCTATCCGGTCTTCAGCATCAGGGAGGGATCGTCCGTCTCCCTCGCGGCGATCGGCTCCACGGACGGCAGCGGCACGGCCTGGTCCGGCCAGTTCGCCGGCTCGGTGGGGCTGTGCGGCCTGATCGCCAACGTTACCGTCGATTATGAAAGCCAGGGCGAGCATGCGGGCTGGGCCCTGTCGGCGTCGCTGGCCGAACCGGTCGACGTCGGCGCCGTGATCGAGCAGTTCCTGTCCTTCAACGGCACCTACAATTTCCCCAGCTTCCTGGTGCCGGATCTGGAGGTGACCGCCCTGGACGCGGCCTGCTTCCTGCCCAGCGACACGACGAAGCCGACAACCTATCAGGTCAGCACCAGCTTCGACTGGAGCTTCAGCTTCGGCGATCAGGCGGTGGAAATCAGCAACGCCAACATCACGCTCGCCTATGACGGGGAGACATCCTCCGGCAGCGCCTCGGCCACCTGGATCTATGACGCCATCAACCTGTCGCTGGACTTCAGCTATGCGTTCGAGGGGAAGGGCAACACGACACTGGCCGTGACGTGGCAGGGCTTCACCGCGACCTATCAGAGCAGCGACGACGGCGACAAGCCGCAGCAGAGCATCACCTTCACCATGAAGGGCTGGTCGCTGGGCACGCTGATTTCCGGCCTGATGACGACGTTGGGCGACCCGTACTTCACCCTGCCCTCGCCCTGGGATCTGCTGAACCAGATCTCGCTGGACGGGTTGTCGATCACGGTGTCGCTGACCGAAGGCGACACCAACCGGCTGACCGGCAGCTATACGCTCAGCAGCCCGCTCAATCTCGGCTTCATCGTCGTCAAGGGCCTGTCCGTCACCCGAAACACCAAGGGAGAAGTCAGGCTATCGCTGGACGCCGACGTTTCGCCCCTGCTGCAGGACAGCCTGGGCACGCTGACGGAGCCGGAGGGCCAGTCGGTCACCGACATGCCGAGCGTACCGGGCCAGGGGTCGGAGTACTTCAAGCTGAATCTGATGGCTCTGGGCCAGAAGGTGGGCATCGCCGGCTATTCCGGGTTCGAGACCACCCAGGCCGCCATCGCCGCCCTGCGCGACGTGCCGCCGACGGATGGCCCCCAGAACCCCGTGGTGCCCACCAGCACGGCGGTCGGCTCCCCCTATTACAATGCCAGCAGCAACTGGCTGATCGCGTTGGATTTCGACGTGATGAAGACCGGGAGCGACTGGCTGCTCAGCCTGCAGCTGGTCTTCAACGATCCCGACCTTTACGGACTGCACATCGCCTTCAACGGCGACAAGGCCGGCCCCCTGAAGGGGTTCGACCTGGACATCATCTACAAGAAGATCAGCGACGACGTCGGTCTGTTCCAGACCAACTTCACCTTCCCCGACAGTATCCGGAACCTGAATTTCGGCGCGGTCAGCGTGGTGCTGCCCTCCATCGGGGTGCAGATCTACACCAACGGCGATTTCCTGATCGATCTGGGATTCCCGTACAACATGGATTTCACCCGTTCCTTCAGCCTGTCCGCCATCGTCTTCGGCGTGCCGGTGCTGGGTTCGGGCGGACTCTATTTCGGCAAGGTGCCGGCGGCGGCGGCGGCCCACCTGCCCACGACCAGCCAGGGCAGCTTCAACCCGGTCATCACCATCGGTCTGGGGATGCAACTGGGGCTGGGCTACAATTTCACCGCAGGTCCCTTGAGCGCCGGCTTCGCCCTGACGGCCTTCGGCATCGTGGAGGGGGTGTTCGCCACCTTCCACCCCTATCAGCCGCAAGGTACCGACCTCAGCCAGCCCTTGCAGAACACCAATTACTTCTACCTGTCGGGCACGGTCGGCCTGATCGGCATGCTGTACGGCACGGTGGATTTCTCCATCATCACCGCCTCGGTGATGGTCAACATCACCTTGTCGGCGAGCATCACCTACCAGTCGTTCGAGCCGATCCTGATCAACGCCTCGGCCTCGGTGCGGGCCAGCGTGCGGGTGAAGATCAATCTGGGCCTGTTCTCGATCAGGATCTCGCTGTCCTTCCACACCGAAGCCTCCGTCAGCTTCGTCATCAACCTGCCCGGCCAGGGCAAGGCTCCCTGGCTGGACAGCGGCGCGCGGGCGAACAGCCTGCTCCTTCCCGGCAGCGGCGCCGCCGCGCAGGGCCACCGTCATTGGCGGCGCAGCGGCTGGAACCGGCGCGCCCTGCCGCGGGAGGCGCTCCGGAACGAAAACGGGCCGCTCTTCGCCCGCTCGGCGGCACCCGTGCCGCGTCCGGCCCGGCTGAACACCGCCGGCGCCGCATCCAAGCCGACGCTGACGCTGGTGGTGGCACCGCAATTCACGGTGCTGGCCCCGCCGGGAGCCACCAGCTATGCCCAGCAGCAGGGCGCCTTCGTCTGCATGTTCGCCATGGACGCGCCGGACCCGACGGCGGCGGCTGACAACACGCCCGACGCGCAGTCCACCTCGTTCGAGATGCTGTGCGCCAGCTTCCTCCCCTGGCTGGTCGACCTGATGGCGGGGGAAACCGCCGCGGTGATCGATCTGGCCGCGGTGTCGGCCCAGACCGTTTCGCTGGACCAGTTGCAGAAAGATCTGAACCGGATCGCCGATTCAGACGGCGCCCCCTTCACGACGGCCGACCTGCTGACCTTCCTGTCCGATGCCTTCACGCTGAACATCGTCTATGAGGCGCCGGCGGACGGCACCAACCATATTCTGTTCCCACTGTTCGACGGCCTGACCCTGACCATTCCTGACCCGTCGGGCGGGGATGGCAGCACAACGATCGACCTGGAAACCTACGCCAGCGCCACCGCGGCCTATTGCCAGACCGTGGCGAAGCAGTTGCGGCAAGCGGCAGCCGGTTCGGCGGCGGCAGCCCCGGCCGTCCCCGCCACGCGGGACGGGGAGAGCCAGTCCGTCGCGTCCTTCATCTTCACCGACGTCTTCACCATCGTCGCCCGTGCGCTGCTGCAGGCGGGCATCAACGCCTTCGGCAATTACGCATGCCCCGTCGGCGCCGGCGACAGCATCGACAGCCTGCTGACCAGCCTGAACGGCAACGGCAACACGCTGACCAGCGACGACATCGCCGTTCCCAACGCCGATTATCCGCTGCGCGCCGGTCTGGTGCTGACGCTGGCCGGGCTTGCCACCACCATCCAGGCCGGCGACACGCTGACCGCCGTCGCCGCTCGCTATTCCAGCCCGGGCGGGCAGGAGACCGGCAAGGCGACATGGCTGACCAGCCCGGCCGGGTTGGTCACCGCCAACCCCGACGCCCGCATCCTGCAGCCGGGGGTGGCGCTGCCCCTGACGGTCAACGGCACCCCCACCCCCTATCTCACCCGGCCGGGGGACAGTTTCCGCAGCATTGCCGACAGCCTGGGCATCAGCCTGGATGTCCTGTCGCAGCAGACGGCGCTTTACAGCGAGACCGGACTGCTGATCCCGGCGCTGACCATCGCGCTGCCCGAGATCGCCTATGGGACCGTGGCGGGCGACACGCTGGCCGGCATCGCCGCCACCTTCGCCACCACGGCAGCCGTTGTCGGGTTCGACAATGCCGCGGTTGCCGGCCTGTTCGGCGACGGCCATATCGCGGTGGCCAATCTGGACGCCCTGCCCCTCTCCCAGCTCTGGGACAGCATCACCGCCACCAGCGAGATCGCCCAGGCTGCGGGACAGGTGGCCAATTTCCTGGCCAGCGGCCTGCGCCTGCCGACGGCGGCGGGCCTGACCCTGTCGGACGATTTCCTCTATCCGGCAACGCAAGCCGACTATGCGCTCTTCCAGCTGTCCGGCCAGCAGTTCCCCACGCCGACACAGGCCACCGGCTATGCCATCAGCCTGAACCGCGCCGACCAGTCCCACGGCGTCGATCTCAGCTTCATCACCTTCGCCGGGGCCGCCGGGTCCACCAGCATCGCGGTGGATCTGTCCCAGGCCTACGGCTATCTGGAAACGGTGCTGGCCTATGCCCAGGCCGGCAAGTTCACGCCCGCTCCCACACTCGCCGACCTGCCACTGGTCCAGCTTCAGCCACGCCAGTTCGCCACGGCCGGCTTCGCCCGCTGGAGCACGGCGGATTACGCCGCGCTGGCCGCCGTCACCGGCAATGACGGCCAGGGGGCGACGGCTCAACCCTATCTGTGGAGCCTGTCGCAATCGCTGCTGAACAAGGTGCAGAACCGGCAGGCGGCGCTGACCCGCCTGATCGATCCGGCAGGCACCAATTCCCAGGCGCTTTACAGCCGCATCCTGCAGCTGATGCCGGCCTATCGGCCGCGCCGGGGCACCACGTCGCCCAACGATCCGGCGACGGTCTTCACCGACCTCACCCGCTACGCCTTCGCGACGCGGGTGGACTTCAAGATTTCCCGGCTGTCGGCCTCGGCGGCGGCCAGCCTCGGCGGCGGCGCCGACGCGTCCACCGCCGCCGCCAACGACGCCACCATCTATCAGTTGATCGGCCCCTCCTCGGGCGATGCGCAGATGCTGGAAAATCTGCTGACGGCCATGGCGGCGCTGGGGGACGAGCTGGTCTCCGGCCTCTTCCTGCTCTATTCCGGCGGAAGCGGAGACGCCGCCACCCTGACCGGGCAGGCCGACACCGATTTCCTGTCCTTCATCACCCAAACCAACCTGTCCACCGAGGGGGCGCCACCACCCGCCGCCGTCATGCTGGCCCTGCGGGAGGAGGCGCCGACCCCGCCGCGCGGTATCGCCAACAAGCCGGCAGCTTTCATATCCCTGCTGTGGGAACAGTCGGTCGTGCGCGGCGGCGGCTATTATCTCTACTGGGAGCAGCCGGCCTCCGGCGCGGGCCTGCCCGCGGAGATCTTCGGCACGGACGGCACGGCCACCTTGACCATGGTGGCGACGCTGGCCCCCGGCATGGCGGCCGGAGCCGGCGATGCGCTGGCCAACTGCGTCAACGCTTTCCTGACCACCGACAACATCGATCCGGTCAACGACGTGGTGGTGGTGCAGTCGCAGTCCACCCGGGCCTCCAGCCTGCCGCTGGCGGGCACGGAAAGCCTGACCGATCTCGCCGTTCTTTACGGCTGCGGCGTAGGCGCGCTCGGGCAAGCCAATGAAGGGGCCGCCATGGCCACCGGCGCGCTGGTGCCGGTGGCCGGTATCCTGCATCAGCTGACGGCGGCCGAGACCGCCGATCCCGGCCAGACCCTGACGGCGCTGGCCGCCTACTACTCGGCAGGCGCGGTCACGGCGCTGACCGCCGGCGACATCAGCGCCTACAATCCAGGCGTCGGGGTGGCCACCGGCGCCACCTTCGCCATCCCGCCCGTGACCTACAAGGTCGATCCCGCGCAGAGGCCGGGGGGCAGCCTGCAAAGCCTGTCGGGCTATTACGGCCTGCCGGTCGCGAACCTTGCCGTGCTGGCCGCAAATGTGGCCGGGCTTTACCCGGCGGGCGCCACGCTGAACGTGGACATGATCGACCAGGATACGCAGGCCACCCAGCCGCCGGGCAATCTGGGTTTCACGCTGTCCCGCGCCAATCTGGGCACGCCCGACGCCCCGCCGGCCGGCGCCTCCCAGCAGCAGCTGGACGATTTCGCCGAACAGACGCTCTACTCGCTCTACAACACGCTGTCGGCGGGGCTGGCGGCCAACCCCTATTTCACGGCCAGCCCCTTCGGCCTGCCCTTCACGCCGCAGGATAACGGAACCGGCCAGCCGGACGAAGCTGCACGGGCAGCAGCCGAACCGGCGGCGACGGCCGACGGTTACCGGCCGTCGCCGCGCAGCGCCGCACGGGCGCGCAGCGCCAGCCTCGCCGCGCTGGCCGATCAGGATCTCTATCAGTACAGCCAGGTGTTGGGCTTCACCGGCAGCAACAGCCAGGGCCAGCCCTTTGCGAAGATCAACGCCGCCCCGGCATCCCCTGCCGCCGGACTGCCGGCCACGGCGAACAACCCGTATGCCGGCATCGGCACCTATGCCTCGACCAGCCTGCGCTGGCAGGATCTCTACGGCAATGTGACCCTGACGCCATTCGAACTGGTACCGGCCGGCTATGTCGGCGCACTGAACGACGCGCCCATCGCCCTGCGCTACACGGACCGGCTGATCGGACTCTCCGCATGGCCCAAGGCGCAGGCGACGTATCTCTACGCCGGCACGGCCGGCGCACCGATACTCACCGTCAGTTTCAGCCTGGATATCTCCCCCTATGATGCCGGCGGGCAGGCGGTGGAGATGGCGAAGCAGGATCTGGCCACCTACGAGACCCTGTATTTCCAGCTGAACCAGGATTACACCGGCCTGGGCGTACCGGGCGTCACCGGCAATGCCGTCGGCATGGTGCTGAGCAATTCCCTGCTGGCCGCGCCCGATCAGCCGCTGGACGCCGCGCAGGCCCAGCAGCTGCGCGACTTCGTGGCCGACTGCTATCTGTTCCTCGCCAACTACGTCGAGAACGGCAGCATCGGGTCGCAGCCAAAGGCCAGCCTGACGCTGCCGGTTTCCATCGGCGGCCTGGTGGCGGACGACCTGATCCGGCTGGACGTGTCCCTGACGCTGACCCGGCAGACGGCATTGGTGGATCCCCTGATCGCCGGGCTGCCCGACGGACTGTCCGTCAGCAGCCCGATCCTGCCGTTTGCCGATGCCGGGAGCAACGGCACGGCGTCCAACTACGGCAGTTTCGCCGATGCGCTGGAAACCTGTCTGCAGACGGACGACTGGTTCATGCGCACCGGCAGCGGGCTTTCCCCCGTCACCGCCGGTGCGCCGGTGCAGACCGACCAACTCTATGCCGTGCGCTTCGGGCGTAGCGTGGGCAAGGGCGTCTATGTCCAGCTTGGCACCGATGCCGGCTATTACGCTCCCCTGCCGGTCGCCAAATCGCTGAAGAGCGGCAAGGCGACGCTGGAGATCTACAGCACGGGCGGCGGCACCAGCCAGCGGATCAGCCAGTTCAGCAGCGTTGACCTCAACCTGTGGTTCGAAAGCTGCCTGGCAGCGGTGGACAAGTTCCTGTCGGCCACCTATGCGCCGCCCACCTTCATCCTGGACGGCATGCAGGCATCCGGCGACAGTGCGCTGGACGCCATCCTGTCCGCCAAGAAGACTTTGGCGGACGCGGTCAGCGGCACCACCACCGCGATCCTCTCCTCCTCCCCCACCGATGGCGACACTCTGGCTGCGGCGCGCAACGCCATGAAGCAGCAACTTCTGACCACCCTGGCCCCGGCCTTCAGCGCCGGCACCGTCACCGTGTTCGATGTAACGGCGGTATCGGGTGGCGCCGCGGCTGGAAGCGGCGGTCCGCCCTCGCTCTACGGCCAGCCCATGGGCAAGGCCACGCAGGCGAACGGCATGGCCGCCGACGACCGCAACCAGAACTTCACCCTGACCCCGGCCGGCATTCCACTGTCCGCCACGGCGGTGGGGGCGCCGCGTCTGGCGTTCACCGTCACCTCCAAGAATGTCGATGCCCAATCCTACATCGGGCTGGACCTGTCCTATCAGGTCACGCACATGCAGTTCGACAAGACCACTGTGCCCGGCATCCAGGATTATGTGGAAAGCCAGTGGCTGGCCTTCATCAATCCCTTGACGCCGGATGATCTGGGCACCCAGTACGTGCCCGTGCTGAACCGGGCGCTGCCCATTCCGCCCACGGTCCAGCAGCAGTCGGGCACCGGCACCAACGCCGCCCAGCCCACCACCGGCCTGACGCCGGCACAACTGGCGACCTGGGACTACGCCTTTACCTACAGCTATGCCGCGGCGGCGCAGGACGACGTGTCGATCACCATCACCCTGAACGCCGCCGGCCGGGGCAGCAACTCGTCGGTTCAGGACGATGCCAGCCCGCTGTTCACCGCGTTGGCCGATTTCATCACCAATTACCCGGCCATCTCCGCCGACCTGGACCTTTACCTGGTGCAGATCACCGGCGGCACCCAGGACGAAACGGTGATCGCCAACGCCGCCGCCGCGGTAGCGGCCTTCCAGACCCGTGTCAGTGCGGTGGCGCAGGCTTATGCCGACCAGTTCGGCGCCAATCTCGCCCGGCTGACCGCCGTGGCTCCCGCCACGATACCCGTCAGCTTCGATGCCAAGCTGGAGGCGGACAAGGACCAGCAGGCCCTGGTGGTGCTGCGCAACGTCACCATCGGCGGCGTTGCGGCCAGCTATGACGCCGCCACCGGCAGCATCAGCGGCGGCGGCGTTACCCTGGCCGCGCCGGTGATGGACATCCTGCCCGACCAGTACAGGGCCACGCCGGTGAACCCGCCGCCGGCGGGTGCGGTGCTGGCCTATGCCTATCCGGCGATCCAGAAGAGCGGTGCGCCGCTCAGCTTCACCCAGGCTCTGGCCGAATCAGGGCGCACGGTGCGCCTGCAGGATCTGAACATCATCGTGTATCAGAATGCTCAGGCGGCGCTGCTGACCCGGCGCAACACCATCCTGACCCCGGACGATCAGGCGGTCAGCGTCTCCACGAACGCCGATTTCCTCTATCAGACGCCGCTCGTCAGCTTCAGCACCCCCTTCCTGCCCCGGCTGGCGTGGAAACGCTATGCGCTGCGCCAGGCCGACGCCCCGGCGGGCAGCGATGTCACCGCCTACATGTCGGCCTTCTTCCAAAGCCTGTTCAGCGGGGCTTCCGGCACGTTGCTGCTGGGAATGGGCGGAGGCTATTCCTACAGCGTGGCGCCGGGCGTCGCCGGTCTGCCGCGCACCAATCTGCCGGTGAAGCTGCTGCAGCCGGTCGCCGTTGCGGTGGACCCGGCCACCCCGCCCGCCCCGGCCCTGGCGCTGACGCAGGCCGTGGCCGATTGGGTTGCGGCCACCCAGCCGACGAACAGCGGCGATGCGGCGATGGACTTCAGCCTCAGCCTGTTTTCCGACATCAACGGCGAACAGTTGCTGTTCGTCATCGACGACCTCTACTTCACCACCGGCAATGGGGGGTGATCGCATGGAAATGACGCGCCCGGCGCATTCGGGAACCGAAAGCGGCGTTGGATCGGTTACGATCCGGTGCCGCTGCGACGATGATGACAGGCGACGGATTGGGGCCACCGATGTGACACCGGCGGCCGGACGGATCGCAGGAACGGGGGATGCTTCGCGTGCGGCCTGCATTGCCATTGCTGTTCTGTCTGACCTTGGCGGCATGCAGCTGCGTCGACGGCGGGTTCCTGACGGTCGGCGTGGCAGCCGCCGACACCAACAGCTGCGGCGAGCCGCAGACCATGCAGATCACCCCCAACAGCCATACCCTCTCCAGCAGCCTGTCCAACCCCAACAACGCCATCCAGATCGCATTCCTCACCGGAGAGGCGACCTATTGGACGGCCATGGTCTCCACCGCCAACCTCACCGTCTCGCTGGCCAACAACCGGGGCAATGCCGTCGTCACCTTCCAGCAGGGGCTGACGATCGCCTTATCGCCGAAAGGCGAAGGCAAGGGCTTCGACCTGTTCCTGGCCGGCACCATCATCGATGACACTACTGTCTACACTCTCACCGGTGCCTATCTCGGTGCCTTCCGCTGCTGATGGATGACCGGTCAAATACAATTGCATGACTAACTGGCGATTCCTAATACTATGAGCTGCAAAATGGAATATTTTATTGCATAATTGCAGCCACATTGCGTACTGTATTCACAAAGATCAGCAAGAATACGCCTGAATTCTATTTATTTACGATCAATCGGAGGTTACTTTGGCTGATTCAAGCCGGATGCCCAGCCGCTTTGCTGGGTTATTACTCGCCGTGTTCCCGGACCGGCCTTCGCCTCACGACATCGACGCACAAAGTCGCGACGACTGCCGCCTCGCCAGGGCAAGAGGTTAGAACAGGTTCCGGTTCGAACCGGGCCGGATCATGTTTCCGGCCGCCATCGACCGGCGCATCCCGAGGCGACGACAGGAGCACAGCGTTGCCAAACCCCATTCGAGTGTTCGCGGAACCGGCTTGGCTGGACCGCGTGGCTGCGGCGTGCCGCGCCGCGCCGCGCCATTCCCTCACGGTGCCCGGTCCCGATAGCCGCCGGATCGGCGTGCCCGTCGTTCAGGACAGGTTCCGGCTGCCCGGCGGCGAGCAGCTGATGGGATGGCGGGTCGGCGCCGTCCATTACACCGATTACCTCGACTTTCCGGACCTGGAGACGTTCGGCGAGCAGGGGCTGCGCGGGCTCATCGACGCCGCGCGGGAGACCGGCTGCGCGTTCGTCCTGTTCTCGCACGTACCGCGCTCCGGGAGCCTGGGCGGGCTTCTCCACGGTGCAGCGCGCCGGGAAAAGGGCTTCCACACGCTCGCCTGCCAACCCACCCTCGGCGTCGATGCGACCATGGGGAGCGACGCGTGGTGGGAGTCGCGCGGCAGGGAAAGCCGCCGCCGCCTGGACCGCTACCGGCGGAAGGCGCTGGAGGCGGGCGCCGTCTTCGCCATCGAACCCGCGACGGAGGAGACTCTCGAAGCCCTGCTGGATCTGCAGAATCAGCGATCGCAGCAGGCGGGCCTCGACAGTTTCGCCGCCATGCCCGATTTCGCGGCACTGATCCGCTCGTTGGCCGGAACCGGCATCGCGCGGGTCGCCACGCTGCGGCTGAACGGCGAGTGCGCCGGCATCCTGCTGTTGCTCGTGGACGTGGACGCCGTCGGAATCTACGCGCAGGCCTTCGCGCCGCGCTGGCACCAGCTCTCTCCGGGAACCGGGCTTTTCGTCTACGTCATCGAGGACGCGTTCCGCCGCGGGCTGCGCTACGTCGACTTCCTGCGCGGGGACGAGCCCTACAAGCGACACATGGCGACCACCACCGTGGTCATGGACAAGCATCTCTGGCTGGCGCCGGACGCCCCACCGAATGCCCTCACATTTTTCGAAGGCCTGATCGAGTGATGTGGCGCAGCCCGTATCAGAGCGCCGCCTTGGCCGACGCGCTGGATGCCGCCGGGATCGACACCGCGGCCGAGGAGGGGGTTATCGCCACCGGTCTGGGTGGCGCTGGCCTGACCGCCTGGGAACTGGCCCGCGCCGCCGGACGGCCGTTGCCGTGGCGCGCCTTCGTGTTCAGCGACATCCTCCCGCTCGACGCGGTGCAGTGGCGGCCCGGGAGCTACCACACGCTGCTGGCGGAAGACGAGGCGGGGTTCTTATCCGCCTGCCGCCGCAAGATCGAGGCGGCGCGGCGGGCGGGCGTGACGGTGGTGTCGGGCGGCGCGGCGACGGACGCCCTGGCCCTGTTCGCCGCCCACCCGCAATTGCGCGGCGATCTGGACGGCGACCGCTTCGCCGCGCTTGCGGACGCGGTGAGGGCTGCGGGCGTGGGCGAGCTGTTCGCCGCCCGCACACCCGAAGGCGTTCCCTGCGCGGCCGCCCTGGTGCTGCGGTCGCCGGATATCGTCAACCTCCGCTTCTCGGCCGTGGATCGCCGATACGGGCAGCTCCAGCCGATGCGCCTGCTCATCGCCGCCATCCGGAACAGCCACCCTGGCCATATCCTGGATCTCAGCGGCTTCACCCCGCCCGCACTGGCCGATGCGCGGGGTCAGTCCATCAACCGCTTCAAGCGCGACTTCGGCCATCGGGTCGCCCTGTTCGAACCTGAGCCATGACCGATCCCCACTCCCCCCTGTCCATCGTGATTCCCTGCAAGGACGACTGGGCCGTCGTCGATTGCGTCGCGTCGATCCCGGACGGCTTTCCCGTCGCGATCGTCTTCAACGGCTGCGCAGACGGCTTTCCAGAGGCCGCGCTTGCGCGGATCCGGCGCGGCGGCGTCATCCACCGGGTGCTCGATGAGGCCAACCTGTCGCTGGCGCTGGAGACGGGCGTCTGGATGGCTCCCGGCGACCGCGTCCTGCTGATGGACGCAGATTGCGTGTTCGCGCCGGGAGCCGTGGAGGCGGCGGCAGCAGCCATGGACAGCGGCAATTCGCTGGATGAGGTCTTCAAGGGCCGCGTGCTGTTCCGCGATGACGGGGGGCTGAGAAGCCGACTGGTGGCCCGTTCCCGCCAGCATCACACGGCGGAAGTGCTGACCGCCTACAAGCCGCCGCTCGCGATTGACCGGCGCATCGCCGCGCGCATCGGCGGCTATCTCTTCGACCGCCGCCTAGTGTGGCGCGAGGATGCCGACCTCGACCACCGGATCCGGCAGGCGGGCATCGCCATCCGGCCGGTGGAAGGCTGCCTCATCCACCACGAACCGCTTGAAATCGCCTCCGACCTGCGAAGCACCTTCCGTTACGGGATGGGAGAGGCGCTGGCCGACGCGCTGGGCAAGAGGCTGACCGATGTGCCCCGCTCGGTGCTGAGTACCCTCCGCAGCCAGGGCATCCTGCCGGCGCTCTACATGCTGTTCCGCAACCGCGTCTACACGGCCGGCTATCTCTGGACGAAGCTGCGGCTGCTGACCAACGCCGACTTTATCATCGACGAGGATCCCCGCCGTGTCACGCGACGTTCTTGAAACCGCCCGTGCCATCCTTTCCCGCCAGCGGGCGGTCCGCCTGGAGCCCGGGGCCCTGTCGGCGCTGTGTGCGCAGGCCCCCGAAACCGGGACCATCCTCCAGGCCCCCGACGACCGCGGAACGGCCCTGGCCCTCCTGTTCGGGCCGGTGAACTACTGCTTCTTCACCGCGCAAGGCGCACCCTACCACCCACATGGCGCGGCGCCGGGCGGATCGGCGGCCCTGCGCCGCGCCATGGCGGAGGCGACCATCGACTGGACCGACCTGCACGCCGTGGCGGACCTGCCCATCGACCGCTGGCGGACGCTTGTCGGCGGGCCGCTGTACGACACCGACGGACGGCACGCAAGGCTGACCGGATTTGCACGGCATCTGCTGGCGCGCGGCCGGCGCCGGACCATGGACGCGCTGGCCGCAATGCCGACGGCCGGGACCCTGCTGCGGGGGCTGGTCGACTCCGGGTGCTTCGCGGATCCGTTCCTGAAGCGGGCGCAATCCACCGTCTTCGACGTGTCACAACTGGCCGAGGCACGCACCGGCCGGCACCTCGATGGGATCGAAGGGCTGACGCTGCTGGCGGACTACCGGCTCATTCAGCTCTTTCTCCACGCAGGCGTGATCGTCGTCGGGAGCGAAGCGCTGAAGCGTCACATCCTGGAACGCCGCCCCCTGGCAGCGGACGCGCCGGAGACGCTGGCGCTGCGGGCGGCGGTCGTGCTGAGCGGCGAGTTCCTGGACGGCGGCTTCCCCGCCCTGTGGGACAAGCGCCTGTGGAACCTGACGAAGCGGCTGGAGGCGGAAGGGATGTTGCGCGTTCCGCCGGTGCTCGTGCTGACCGACCAGTTTTAGGGGAAACCATGCGGATTCTCGTGCTCGCCCCCCACCACGACGACGAAACCATCGGCTGCGGCGGCACGCTGGCCGGCCTCGCCGCCGCCGGTGCCGAGATTCTGGTCTCCCATGTGTTCGACGGATCGACCGGCATCGCCGGCCTGACCACCGCCGCGTGCCGCGAGGCGCGCCGTGCGGAGGCCGCGGCGGCGGCGGCGGTCCTCGGCTGCCGGCTGCTTCCGGGCCTGGACATGCCCGACCGCACGCTTCACGAGCCGGGATCGCTGATAAGGCCGCTGATCGCGCTGCTGCGGCGGACATGTCCGGCGCTTCTGCTCGGTCCGCATGCCGGGGATCGCGATCATGAGCACCGGCTGGTCGCCGCGGCGATGGAGGAGGCGTTCTGGATGGCCGCGTCTCCGATGTTTCCGGAGCTGGGCGCACCCTGCCCACCCCTTTCGGCGCTGCTCGGCTACGAGGTGTGGACGCCGATCGGTGATGCCGCCCTCGCCGTCGACATCGCCGCCGGGGCCGAGCGCAAGCGCGCCGCGCTGTCGTGCTACGCAAGCCAGGACCACGCATCGGGCTGGCCGGCCGGGGCAATGGGGCTATCCGCCTATCGGGGGACGACGCTGCTCGGCGGCGGCATTGCGGAGGCGTTCACGCTGCGCCGGATGCGGCTGGGCGCCCGAGAGTTGATCGATCTGTTCAACCTTCCAGGAACGGTAAAATGATGGATGCGTCGGATTTGCGCGGGGCTCTCGCCACCAACGGTCTGCAAGCGGTCTCGATCACTCCCGTCGAAATTCGGGAGGAGCGCTGGGTGTGCCTGGGCTTCGAGGAAGCCGGCCATGACAGGGGCGATTTCATGCACCTCGCCCTGCTGCGCATGCCGGACGCAGCGCTGGACGAGGCGGAGGATCTGTATGCGCTGGTGCGCCAATACTTCGCCGGCCGCCGCGGCGTCTGCACCCGGCTGCACTCCGAATGCCTGCTGGGCGACGCCATGGGATCGTCGCTGTGCGACTGCGGCGACCAGCTTCAAGGCAGCCTCGGCCTGATGCGGCGGGAGGGCAGCGGGATCCTCGTCTATCTGCGCCAGGAGGGGCGCGGCATCGGCATGCGGGCCAAGCTGGACTGCCTGGCCCGCCAGTTCGGCGTCGTCGGTGGGCGCCGCGTCGCGGAGCCCCTGTCGCCGGACATGGCCAACCTGGCCGCCGGCTATGATGTGGATCACCGGGATTACCGGGCCGCCGCCGGGCTGCTGTCGGCGCTCGGCGTGGGTTCCGTCCGGCTGGTCACGGGGAACCTGGAAAAGGTGAACGGGGTGCGCCGGCACGGCATCTTGGTCGACGAACTGATCGACGTGTGGTCCCCCATGCTGTCGGATACGGCGTGGCGCGAACTGAAGCAGAAGGAAACGAGGCATTACCGGTACGCGCGGCACGATCATCGTCCGGCCGAGTGATGGCATGCCATGGCGGTCCCCTTGTCCAGCCCGGCCTTCAGCCTCGTGTTCAACCTGGACTCCGGCGTCACCTGGGCGGCGTCGCTGGACCGTTGCGCCGCCTCGTCCGGCATTCCCCGGCTGACCACGCCCGAAGACGACCGCACGGGAACCGTCGTCTATCTGGGGGACCGGCTGCCGCCGCGGGCGGCGGGCCGGCGCGAACTCTACTTCCTTGCGGCCTGCTCGCTGCCGCCCAACGACGGCGAAGGCGATTGGGCGGAGGAGGCCGCCAACATCGCGCGGGTCGACACCGTTCTGCTGGTCAGCACGAGCGAACGCGACAAGGTGGTGGCGGCCGGCAGTCCCCCCGCCAAGCTGCAGATCGTCGGCGCTCCGTTGCAGGTGCTGGCGGACCGATGGCCGGCGGCGGTCCGGCGGGTCAGGCGCCGGGTCTGTTTCATCGGCCAGCTCCGTCCGATCAAGAACCCGGCCCTCGAGGTGGAGGTGGTGCAGGCCTTGCTTTCCCATGGCTACGAGTGCGTCCACATCGGCTGGCTCGACCGCGATTGGCGCGACCGTCTGGAGGGTGCCGGGGCGCAGATCGTGACCCCAGCCGGCCGGGACGCCTTTCTGGAGGCGGTGGCGCGCTGCGGCTTCTATGTGGCGACCAGCTTTTCGGAATCGCTGTGCCTGTCGGCGATGGAGGCGGTGGCGCTTGGGTGCGTTCCGGTGGTGCCCGATCACAGCGGCTTCCGCGACTGGTGCCCGGCGCGCTACCGCTACGCGGCCTTGACTGTCCAATCCGTCATCGAGCGTCTGCTCGCCCTCGACAACGCGGGAGAGACCGGTCCGGGCGGAGCGGTCCTCGACCACTATCACCCGCGGCGATTCTTCGACCGGATCGATGCGATGGCGCGGGGGCTGGTTCCGTGATCGGTCGGCGCGACGAGATCCTGGTCGTGTCGCCCCATTGCGACGATGCCGTTCTGTCGCTGGGAACGGTGCTGGCGCACGCCCGGCGCCCCGTCCGCGTGCTGACGGTGTTCGACAGGTCCCGGTCGACCATCGACGGCACTCCGCCCGGAGAGGTGACGGCGCTCCGTCATGCCGAGGACGCGAGGGTGGCCGCGGCATTCGGCCACCGGTTCGACTACGCCGGGCTGCCGGATTCAAGCGTGCGCGGTGTCGCCTGGGACGATGCCCGTGCACCGCTCGACCGCGCCCTTCTGGCGCGGGCGGCACGCTGGCTGTCGCTGCGGCTGGCGGAATCCGGCGGTTCCGCGCCATTATACCTGCCGGCGGCCATCGGTATGCATCCTGACCACCGGCTGACGCTCCTAGCGGCGCTGATGGCGCTCGGCCGAAGCCGCCGGCCGGTGATGCTCTATGCCGAACAGCCCTACCTGCTCATGAGCACCCACGATCATCGCCTGCGCTGTCTCATGGCGGCGCGGCGGGCGGTGCGCCTGCGCATCCGGCCGGCTGCAACCGCCACCATGCTCGCGTTCTACCCGTCCCAGCTCTCGCCGGAGCGCCGCGCCTTCCTGTGCGGTGCCATCAGGCATGAGGTGGTGTGGGAACTGAAGCACCGGGACGCCCGCCGCATCGCCCGGCTCGACCGGCGTGCACCCCTGCGGCGCCCGGCCGCCTCGGCGGTTCGCCGCAACGGCACGGTGTGATGAACGGCTTTGGCGTGGCCGGTGCCGTTGCCCGGCCGGACCGCCGCTTGGCTCAGAACCGTGCGCACGGCGATGCGTAGTCCGTCAGACAAAGCCGCGTCGAAGCCCAACCCCTCCGGACCCGCACTCACCGCCTTCGCGCGGTCCCAGTTGCAATATTCGGTGATCTGGATCGCGTCCGGCCGATGGGCGCGGACCGTGGCGGTCAGGTCGCGGCAGAAACCATCGCCGCCGAACGTGCTGGCAACGCTGATCTCGTCATAGCGGAATCCGTCTACGTGAAACTCGTCAAGGCAGAACCGGGCATCGCCCACTACGCACTCGCTCTGTCCGGATATCGACAAGTTGAAGGTGCCAACAGGCGGTATTGGAAGTATTGAATACAGTAGCATGCATCTTTGCGATGGCACCGACAGACCAAGTTTGCAGAAAATCGCTCGGCTAACTTGACGGATTTCGGTTGAATGAGTCAGATTCACGGAAAGGTACAGCGGTACTGTGCCGTGCGACGGTCCTTCAACTAGGAAAGCAGTGAAATCATGAGCGATGACTTTCCGTCGGAGGGTGAAGATCAGCCCGAGGACGGAAAACGCCGCAGGAAGCGTCAGGAGTTCGACCCCAGCATCCTGATGACATCGGTGGTTGCCATTCCGCTTCAAAAGGAAATTGACAAGGCCAGAGGGCGGACGAAGCGCTTCGACGTGGTGATCGACCTGAACCTGGATTACCCAGGCGGTCGCCGCAAGGCTTCGGAAGCGGTCGAATCGATGGTCCGCGAGTTGTCGAGCGCGGCTGGAAACAGTCGCTATCCGGTTGGTATCGACCAATCGAAAAGCAAATTGAGCGAGCAGTACATTTTCGCGACCCTGACAGGCGCGATGGTGCGGCAACTCGCGTCCATGGACGCTGCCCAGGCCAAAATGAAGGGAATCAGGGCGATCCACCGCATTTGGCCGGATTTCGAAGTGCGGGGCCTTATCACCCAAACCTGCGCAACCGTTAAAGCGGATGCGGCCACCAATGCCTTTTCCGCCCAAGGCAACGGGATTACGTGGGCGGTGATCGACAGCGGAATCGACGGCACCCACCCTCATTTCGCCAACAGCATCTTCGAACTTGACGAAGCCCTGCTGCACCGCGACTTCACCTGTCCGCAAGACGATCCCGAAACCTCGTCCAAGCGGGCGCTCACCGACGAGTACGGCCATGGCACACATGTGGCGGGTATCCTCGCTGGGGAAGTGACGGCCGATGCCCTGTATCGCCTCGACGGGATGAATGAGAGAAGGCCGGCCGTCATCGTCGCCGAGCGGAGCGTCATGGGGGAAGACGGCCGCCCGAGAACGCTGACCGACACGAAGACCCCCCACATCCGCGGCATGGCCCCGAAATGCAAGCTGCTGAGCCTTAAGGTTCTGAACGAAAAGGGAAAGGGAAACGTCAGCAGCATCATCGCGGCTCTGGAGCATGTACAAGATCTCAATGGAAATGGACGGCGGCTGCGCGTGCACGGCGTCAACCTCTCGGTCGGATACGATTTCGATCCCGAATGGTTCGCCTGCGGACAGAGCCCGATTTGTGTCGAGGTCAATCGCTTGGTAAGATCGGGCGTCGTTGTTGTCGCCGCAGCCGGCAACACGGGCTACGGATGGTACAATTCGCAAATGCGCGGAGTGGTCGGCGCCGGCATCGATTTGTCGATCAACGATCCCGGCAACGCGGAAGCGGCGATCACCGTCGGATCGACGCACCGGAACATGCCGCACATGTACGGCGTCTCCTATTTCTCTTCCAAAGGACCCACCGGCGACGGTCGGATGAAGCCGGATTTGGTCGCTCCCGGAGAGCGCATCCTGTCCTGCGCGAGCAGGCAGCGTTACGGCCACGATGAGGTCGACGGGGAGGGAAAGCTGGTCGCCGCCTATCGTGAGACGAGTGGCACCAGCATGGCCGCTCCGCATGTGTCAGGCGTGATCGCGTCCTTCCTGTCCGTCCGTGGCGAGTTCATCGGCCAACCTGAAAAGGTCAAGGAGATCTTCCTGTCCACGGCCACCGACCTGCGACGAAAGGTGGACTTTCAAGGTCGTGGGCTCGTGGACCTGATGCGTGCCATCCAATCCGTATAAGGAGGCCCTCGTGGAACAGCTTGCCGGTTTCCCCTATAGCCGCATCGAATTCAACCGTGAAGGCGCCCTGTATTCCGTCAACGAGGCGCAAGAACTGGCCCGCGTTATTGGAGAAGAACACTTCACCGATTTGCTGGTAATTTCCCATGGCTGGAACAATGATAGCATCGAAGCGCAGGATCTTTACACAGAGCTTCTAACAAATCTCCGCGCCATCATCGACGACGGGGACCCGCTGCCGAAGACGATGAAGCTGGGAGTGGTTGGCCTGTTCTGGCCGTCCAAGCGCTTTGCTGAAGAGCAGTTCATCCCCGGAGGGGGCGCCGCCTCCGTGGGCGATCCCGGACGTGAGTCGGTGGAACAGGCTCTCGATGAACTCGCAGACGCGGTTACGGCCGATTGCCATCAGAAGATCGAAGAGGCGAAGTCCCTTCTGAACCAAATCCAGAAACCCGACGACACTGGGGCGGCGGCGCGCGCCCGCTTTCTGGAATTGGTCCGCTCTCTTTTGCCCACCAGCGACGATGAAGCCGGCGAAGGCGACCCGCAACTGCTGGCCATGGATCCCGAGGACCTTTTCCATGCTCTTTCCGCCCCCGAACTTTCGTCTCGGGCCCCCGGCGGCGGGGAAGGCGCTGCTTGGCAGGGCGGAAGTCCGGGCATGACAGGGCCGGTTTCCGGCGGAGCCGCAGGGCTTCTTGACCTGATCGGCGGGAGCATGGCCGGTGCGCGCAAGTTGGCCAACTACGCAACCTATTACACGATGAAACGCCGTGCAGGCGACGTGGGCGCCAAGGGGATGAATTGTCTGCTCGGCTGGATCCGACACACCGCCCCGTCGCTGCGCATCCATTTGGTCGGCCACAGTTTCGGAGCCCGCGCCGTCACGGCCGCCGTGAATGGCGAGAAGGATATTGCTCCTTTCAGTCTTACGCTGCTGCAGGGAGCGTTTTCACACAACGGCTTCGCACATCATTTTGATGGCCGCCGGAACGGCTTCTTCAGGAACGTGATCGCCGACAAGCGGGTGTTGGGTCCGATTTGCATCACCCACACCTTCAACGACACCGCCGTACACAGCATGTACGCGATCGCGTCCCGGCTCGCACGTGACGATGCGTCGGCCATCGGAGGCGGCCCGGGCGACGCTTATGGCGGCATGGGCAGCAACGGTGCACAGCACTTGATCGATGGTGAACTGCATCGGGAATGCAAGGTCTTGCTGCCCCGTGGAGGCGTTTATGATTTCTGCGCCCAAAAGGTGCACAATCTTCTGGCAGATGATGAAATCAGCGGCCACAGCGATGTCCGCAACAAGTCTGTCGCCAATCTGCTGCTTCGAATTCTCCAGTGTGAATCGAACTGAACCACGCCGGGTTCACGGCATGGCATAGGGAGGCAAAGAGGGCCAAAGATCGACGCAGTCCGAACTCTGATCCGTTGGACACCGACGGAGTTTAGGCCTTCGAGGTGGAGTCGGAGCAGTTGCGGGAGGAGTCGGTCAGCCCTCCGGTCAGGCACGGCGCGTGCCTTGTTGGGGTGACGCCATAGAACGGGCGAAATTATACGCTGAAACCGTCTCAAACCTGGGGGGAAGATGGTAAAGGGCGCTGGGAAGGGGGTGAACCGGGTGCGCAACGAATATTCGCGTTCGAAGGTGGGCCATTCTCCCGCCTGCTGGCCACCGGACCCTTCCAGTGGCTGGGCGCGCGCTCCTACTCGATCTACATGGTCCATGCGCTGGTCATCGCCATCGTCCAGAAGGGCGCGACCGTGGTCCAGGTGTTGCTGGGCAAGTCGATGTTCGTCGAACGGATGGTCGACGGCCATGAAAGCAGACTGCTATCGTTCGGCGCGCCGTGAACGATGGACCTGCTCGCCATCGTCTATCTCCTGGTGGTCGTTGCGATTTCCGCCTTGACCTACCGTTTCGTGGAAATGCCCGGTCAATCGACCTTCAATGCCTTTTTGCTTAGGACACGCGAACCGGCTGCGATCAAGCAGCAGGTAGCCAAATCCGCTTGACGTTTGACCCACCCTAGAAAAAGTCGATTAAACCAATGGACCACAGGTGAACTGGTTATGTCAGGATTCGCGCCACGCTTCCGAGGGTTGCCGAGAGCTCGGCCATTTCCCAGTTCTCCTCACCCAGAGTGGAGAAGTCGAATACGCGGCCCGCACTGCCTGACACTGAACACGAGCTTCCGCTGCCGGGTCTGTGGGGGTGGTTTCAATCAGCGCACCTGCTCGTTGCTGACCCGCCTGCAGTTGCCTGAGTTGGTCCCCGTTTCACGGACAGTTCTCTAACTTGGTTCGCCCAGGAAGAAGGGCGGACCCAATGACGGGAAAACGGAAGCGAGAGTTCTTACCTTACAAGTAACTGTCGATCGACAGTTACTTCTGCAATGCGCACAGACTCTGGCTAAAAAGCAGGTCGCCGGATCACCAGGCACCCAAGCCGGCAGTCTCGGTGTCGCGCGTCAGGTCGATCAGCGTTCCGACCACCGGCATGTGGATGAAGCAGCCGCGCACCGGGACTCCCGTCGCCTCCTCCACCATGCGACGATAGAGCGACAATTGCGGCGCGTGCGCCAGGGCGCGGGCGGTCCACTGGTCGAAAGCCCCCGGAAAGGCTTTGTGGTCGATGATCACTGCCCCGCTGGGGGCATCGACCAGCAAGTCGATCCGCCCACTGATCCGCTGGAGACCCAGACGCCCATGCACTGGCACCTCCGTTCGCCAGCCGGCTCCCGGCCAGAGCCGCGACAGGGCACGCCACAGACGGTCGCCGACCTCCACCAGATGCGGGGCGGCCGATGCCTCGATCCCCCAGCGTTCCAGCAGCCGCACAGCACAGCACAGCCGTTCCGGCGGAACGGCATCCGGACAGTCGACAGCCAGGAAGGCATGCATGGCCTCGCCCAGCCGCGTCATGTCCACGCCTCCCGCAAGCGGCAGACGGTCTCCCAGGGCGAGCGTCGCCGGAACCGAGCCCGGCGTGGACGCCGGGGCCGGCATACCGGCATGGCTGGGAACAAGGCGGAGCGGTGGATGGTCCGGGAGGGCTGTCGGCGCAGAAGACAGCGAAAAGACGGCGGCCAAAGCAGCGGCGGGTTGCGGCGCAGTGCGATCCTCGTCCTCCGGAGCGGCGAAGGTCATGGCGGTGGCCGGATGCGGCCGTCCGGCGACCTGTATGGTCACCGCGCCCTGTCCTGCCGGAAGAGCCAGGACCGGCAGCCCCTGCGCATCGGTGAGGGCGTCGAGCCAGTCGGTTTCCAGCCCGCCGGCCTTGGTCGGACGCGCCGCCAGGATCAACCGGTCCCGGGCGCGGGTCATCCCGACATACATCAGGCGCACCGCTTCCGCATGGGCGCGGCGGCGGGCCACCGTCATTTCCAGGGCGGCGTCCGCCGCGTTGGCAAGCGGGATTTGAGTGCGCTGCCTGTCATACGGCCAGGGCCAGAATCGCAACCACCGCCCGTCCAGCGGACGCCAGGGGTCGATCGCCGTCCCGTCCTCCGCCACCTGCCCTTCCACCGTCAAACCGAAGGCCGACGGGTCCGGCCCGCCATGGAGGTCGAGCAGGATGACCACCGGCCATTCCAACCCCTTGGACTGGTGATAGAAGTGTCCGGTTTCCGAAGCGTTGCAATCAAACAGGCACGCATCATAACGGAGTGCAACACGCACTGGCGGACAGTACGGTTCTGTCCGGTATTGACCAAGTCGCCTTGCCGGGCAGCGCGCCCGCTCGAAGGCGACACGATCATCTGCAAACCTCGGTAATATCCCCGTGAACAAGGCAAGAGCGTTGGTCGGTGGCAAGGGAGTCGATACGGACATATCCATGGCGTGACGATTACGGGTGGTGGGGACGGTGAAGCAACGCATGACGTGTCGGGACGATGCGCCGGACATGCTGGTCTTCCAGCAATCGGATGGCACGAGAATGGCACGAGGATACGCGAAGCCCATCGGAGGCGAACATGCCGATTTCAGGTTGCAATGCGGGTTCTGCGCCGCCTCAGACGGAAGATAAACTTGCAACAGGACTAACGCAGTAGGATACAGTTCCAGTTGTTGCTGTCCAGGGATGCGCGATGTATCGTCGCTCCATGCCGAAAAAGCGATTGCACCACCCCTTCGTTCCTGCCTCCCTGAACGGATGGCTCCTCGTAAACGAGAATGGCCAGCCGAGGTTCTGGGCTACCGTCTGGGCCGACGTCATCAAGACGGGGGTCGATCACGGGACGCGCGGCGGGTTGCTGGGGGCTGTCGAAAAGCTGTACCGCTTCGCTACGGAGCAGAACGACGGCAAGGACCGGCTGGACGCCATCATCGCCAGCGGCGACTTCGATGCCATCGAGACGGTGCTGGGCGGGTTCCTGGTGAACCTGCGGAACGAATCCGCCTGCGATGCCGTGGACCGGGAGCGGACGTGGCAGACCGCGGTGCTGTTCATCCATGACGTCATGGACCATCTCGGCCGGACCACGAGCGCCGAAATGACCAGGGTGCAGGCGAACCTCCTGCGGCTCCAACATCTCTACGGCCAGATCGCCCCTCGTCCGCCAAAGCCGCCCATGCCGATCCGTGCGCTTCCTGCGGTCGTCGTGGAGGACATCTACGAGCAGTTCAATCCGATGTCGGAGCGCAATCCGTTCCGGACGGAAACGCTGCGGTGGCGCAATTACCTGATCTTCCTGCTGATGCTGCACCTGGGCCTGCGGCGGGGCGAGGTACTGATCCTGCCAGCCGACGCCATCAAGGAGGATTTCGACCCCGAGACGGGCGAGGATCGGCACTGGATCAACGTGGTCGAGACGCTGGACGAGGATCCCCGGTCCGTGGCGCCGAGCCTGAAGAACGCCTTCTCGCAGCGACAACTGCCGATCCCGAAGGATCTCGTTACTCTGGCGGACCGGTACATCCTGAACTACCGCGGTCAACCGGGGCATGCATATCTGGTCAACTCGCAAAAGGGCAAGCCTCTGGCGCTGTCGAGCCTCGCCGAGGTCTTCGCGATCATCACAGCGAACCTCTCGGAACGTGCCAAGAAGGCGTTGACGGACCGCGGCAAGTCTTCGGTCAGCCCGCACGACCTGCGTCATACGGCGGCGGTTGGGCGCCTTGCCCGGTACATCAAGAACGGGAACGACTTGGAGACGGCCATCGAGAAGATGCGGGTCTTCTTCGGCTGGTCCATGATGTCGCAGATGCCGCGCCATTACGCACGGGCGTACTTCGCCACGTCGACCGACGACATTTGCGCGGAGAACTTCGACATCTTCGTCGCAGCGCTGCGTGACGCAACGGGAGAACAAAAATGACAGCCCTCGCGGCACGGAAAACCGACATCGCCGACCGCGTCCGGAGCATCTGCGCCGGATTGCAGCCGTTGCCCTCGTCGGTGCGCTACTACGATGATTTCCAGGGGGCGTTCCAGTCGATCCGGGGCTTTGCAGTGGGAAGCCAGTGGGAGATGGAGGCGGACGGCATCACGTATTACATCGACCTTTTGCCCTGCGGCGAGCATCTCGTGGCGCCCCTGAAACACGCCGCTGTTTGGTTGCTGGCGAAGAGGTCGCCGAGAACCGTGGTGGCTTACTGCGATGGCGTCCGACGGTTCTATGACGAACGTCGCGATATGGCGGTGGTCGAAAAGATGATCGCGCTTACGCCAACCGAATTCAAATCGGAGTGGGTGAACAGAATCGAGCCCTCCGTCAATGGCGCCGAAGCGAAGATGCTCAAGTCCCTTCTCTACATCTTCTGCGACATCGGTGTCGGGCCGTGGTCGAAACACATGCACAATTTCGTCCGCAGCCTGCCCATGCCGACCAGCGACAATTACCGGACCGTGCGCACGGGCGACTGCTTCATGCCAATGGACCAGCAGTCTATGATCATCGACTACCTGGACGAGATTTCGGCTCTTGTCACGGTGAGTCCGGAGCGGGTCGAAGATGTGGACCTTCGCGATGCCTGCATGCTGGTGATCAGCTTCCAATACGCTTTTCGAGTTGGGCAAATCGCTCGGATCAGGATGGCTGACGTTCGCGTGTTCGAAACGGGTGCGGTCCATTTCAGCGCGGTGCTGGCGAAGAAGAAATCAGTGAAGGAGCGAACGCGCGTAACCCGACGAATCAAGCGCGAGTGGTGCCCGTTGTTCATCGAACTCCTGGCGCGGCGGCGGGCGGGAATGCCGATCGGCAAGAATGCCCCGGAGGACTCCTTCCTCGGGCTGGTGCCGATGGATGTCGGTAACCGAATGGGCCTTGTGACCGAACGGCTTACGGGTGAGGCGTGGACCGCGACCGACCTGCGCCACACAGCCGCCCAACGGCAGGTGGATGCCGGGGTGAGCCACACGACGCTGGCTGAATTCCTGGGGCATTCGAACATCAAGACGGGCAACGTCTACTTCGACACGTCGCCAACCCAGGCGCAGCGGGTCAACCATGCGCTTGCGCTGTCGCCGATCTTCTCCACCGTGGCCGAAGTGGCGCGAACGCGGACCATCGACAAGGCGACGCTTCTGGCCGCCCCTGAAGACAAACAGATCGGCGCCGTGCCGCATGGCGTGCCTATCGCCGGAATCGGTGTCTGCGGGGTTGGCCAGTCGCTCTGCACCAAGAACCCGGTGCTGAGTTGCTACACCTGCCGCAAGTTCATGCCGTTGCACGACGCGACCATCCACCAGGGCGTCCTGGACGGGCTGCGTCCGGTCGTTCTCCAGTTCGAGGCGTCGGCAAAGGGGAACGCGGTCAGCCCGGCCTACACACAGTTGCGGCGCACCCTGACGGCTGTCGAACAGGTGGTCGCTGACATCGAGATGGCTGAGGCGGTCGGCCATGAATGAGTTCTATCAGGCGTTCATCGCGACCGCCAAGGAAGCCGCGGCCAAGAATGGGATCCGCTGGAATCCTCCGTGCGATGCGGACGGCAAGATCGTCAAGAGCGAGCGGTGGAACCTCAGGGAAATGCGCGGGTTGCCGCCGCAACCGGCCGTTTGGATCTCGGAGCTTTGCTATCACAGGCCAAGCACCGTGGCGCTGAACGCGCTTCGCGCCGACAAGGGCGCGGCCCCGGTCGAGCAGGCAATCATGCCTGCGGACTGGCGCGACTTCTACCTCGCAGCAACAGTCCACGAACTGCTGATCAAGAAGAACAAGCCCAGCCACGCCGTGAACACCGTGGGCACGCCGCTCCGCCTTCTTGCCGCTTGCGCGAATGACTTGCGCCCCTGGGAGATCATGCCAGACACCGTGACGGAAGCGTACAACGCGGCTCTCCGCTCAGGGGCGTCGGGGAAAGCGGCGATCAGTTTTGCTTTTCTGATCCGGCGGGTGATCGATACACATCACCTCGCAGACCGTTGTCCGCTGGAACGCTTCTGCATTGCCTATGCCGACGAGAACGCCAAGGCGGGCCAGCGGCTGGTAGAAGAGCGAAAGGCGTGGCTCAACAATCACGGCAACCTGGGGAACCTTCGTGAAAACCTGCACGACCGCAAGCGAGAGAGCCGGTTGCCGGAGGAGCGGGCGTTCTGGGAACTGGTCCGGATCGTGTTCACGGAAGCGCCGAAGACGTTCGCCGACGCCATCCGTTTCGCCCAGGTGAAGCTCGCCATCGTGACCGGGTTCCGGGTCGGCGAAAATGTCGTCGTTCCGGCCGACTGGGAGCGGTGGCGCGAATACGTCGACGCCAAGGGGCGGCCCGCCGGTGAACGGGGCGGGGTGTCGCGGTCGCTGATGATCCGGCACTTCGCGGAGAAGCAGGCGGCCGACGAAGGGGTCGAGGGCATCGTTCTGTACGAGACCGCCCAGCATGTGCCGCCGATGTTCGAAGACCTGATCCAGAAGACGCTGGGGCATGTCACGCGCATCACCCGGCCCCTACGGGAACGGCTGAAACGCCAGATGGAAACCGGTCGATTTCTGCCCGAGTATGACCCCGGTGAATTCGTTCACGCTGGCGAGCTATATCCCCGTGTGGCTGGCAGTGCGTGGGTGGCACGGGAGCCGATCCCGCAGATGCTGCTGGAGCAATACCGCCAGTCCTACGATCCGCAGGCGCTGAAGGCCATCCGCGACCACCAGAGGGAGCATGCCGAGCGGTCCGGTCGGGATGCGAAGACGATCCGCTACTACTGGCAGAATCTCGTGACCCATGGACGGACCAAACGGTATCTGACGCCGTACGACAAGCATGGGAACCGCATCGTCGGGCCGATCCCCTGGGACAATTTCTACCTGTGCGTCCGCGAAGTCGAAGAGGTGATCCGGGAGAGGATGCCGACCAAGCATCCGGATCTGGCGCCATACACGTTGGCCGACGGGACGAAACTGTATCCATACGACCTCCTGTTCCTGCTGCCGAACAACTGCAACGCTGACTTCAAGGGCGATGACGTCATCGCCGTCGACGACTACTTCAGTGTCGGCAGGGCGCAAACGTGGGACTTGATGAATATGCTGGGGCCGCGGCCTTTCAGCCTGTTCGCCCGGTACGGGGAGACCGAGGAAGACCGCAAATGTTCGATGACCCCGCATTCGATCCGGCACCTTCAGAACGCCGAACTGTTCCGGCTGGGGGTGGCGGACACCATCATCACGAAGCGGTTCAACCGGCGCAGTGTGGCGCAGAGCTACCAGTATGACCACCGCAGCCTCGCCGAGGATCTGAACGCCATAGACCTGCCGCCGGTCGCCCTGGAGAAGTTGGGGCCGCGGGCGCAGGAGACGTACCGGATGATCGCGGCCGACAAGGTCAGCGGACCCATCGTGGACGAGTTCCGGCGGGTCCAGCGCGAACTGGGGGATGACGCTGCGTTCGAGTACCTGGACGCCGAGGCCGATGGACTGCACGCAACGCCCTACGGCTTCTGCCTCAGCAGCTTCACAATCGATCCCTGCCCGAAGCACCTGGAGTGCTTTGCCGGGTGTCGGCACCTGACCCGGACCGACATTCCCGAGGAACAGCGGACGCTGGAGCGGTTGCGCGACCAGATGGTCCGCATTATCGCCAAGATCGAGGCGGCGCCGACGGACACGGTGGGGCGCAAGAACCAGTTGCGCCACGCCAAGGAGCGGTTGGAGAACATCGAAACGGCGCTGAACGCCCGGCCGGGAACCCAGCCCTTTGCCGAAGGGCCTGACCTGTCCAAGCCAGCCGAGGACAAGCTCGGCAACACCGTCCTGGACACGCGCAAACAGATTCGGCGGGCTTCCTATGACTGACCAGTCCCGCTCCATCGAGGCGCTTGAAGACGCGCTGAACGCCATGCTGCTCGACAACGAGGACATCACGGCCCGAGGCGTCGTGCGGCGCATGAGCGGCGTGTTCAAGAACGCCTCCGACATCACCCGCCATCCCGAGCGCCGGGTGGCCCTGGAGCGGTTCCAGGCGCGGCAGGCCGAGCTTCGGAAGACGATGGAGAAGACCGACAAGGAATCGAAGACGGCGCTGTCAGCGAAGGTCGCCCGCCTGGAGGCGGAGGTGGCGCGGATGACCCATCAGCGCGACCTCCTGATCGCCTCCCACAAGGCGATGCTGCTCGCCGTCGGCGAGGTGGGCGGCATGAAGGCGTGGAAGAAGTTCTTCGACCGCCACCAGGACGTCGTAGAGCAGCTTCAGAAGCTCGGAGCCATGCCGGAGGCGGAGGTGGTGCCGGAACCCGCAAAACCGGGGCCGGAGGAGTGGTGAAACACGAGCGGACCTTCGCCTCCGCCGAAATCGTATGACACCAAATCCCACGGATCAAAACCCATAACGCACAGCAACAGCCCTAAGCGTCCAGGCAATGCTTCGGGGTATGGGGTGAGATCAGTGTAAGCGGTGTTTTCAGGCCACGGCGGGTTCGGCCTGCCGGGCAAAGGCCCAGGGCAGCATCTCATGAAGCTTGGTGATCGGATGTCCGCTGGCGAGTTTGGTCAGGACATCGGCGAACCAGGCCTGCGGATCGACACCGCTGAGCTTGCAGGTTTCCGCCAGCGACGCGATGGTCGCCCAGTGTTCGCCGCCGCCGTCGCTGCCGGCGAACAGAGCATTCTTGCGCGTGAGGGCGATGGTACGTTCATTATGCCCCTCTTCTTCAAGTGTCTGGAAACATTGAAAGTTGATCCTTGGAACCGAGGCGGCACGGCTCGCCTTTGCGTCCAACCGCGGCAAGGACACGCTGATCCTGAAGGTCCGAAGCACGGATCTGGTAGGGAGCGCCGGGCACGACCTGTTCGGCGACGATCAGGCTGGCATTGATGAGGCGGACGAGGCGGTGGCGCGAAATCCCGAGCGCCGCCGCGGCCTCATACTGGGTCAACCATTCGCCATCCTTCTCCGCGGACCGATAGGCATGAATGCCACGAACCCGTCGCAGAGAGCCGACGCGGTGTGCGGTCCAGGATTTTCCCTGCCCGGTGCGCATACCCATCCGGTTCAACTGCGCGGCGATGTCCGCATCCGACCAGCGCGTCGCCATGCTGCGGATCACCGCCATCGCCTCCTCCGGCGTCCGGCAGCCGTGCTCGCCGGATTTCGGTTTGGTGAGACGCAGCTGCGAGTGCTGCCCGCCCTGCCAGTGGATGGTGAGGATGACTTCGCGCGCCGCCTCGTCGACGTCGGCGATGATATTGACGATGAGGGTCCGGAGCAGACGCTGACGCGCCCTGGTGGTCACCGTCGGCGCGTTCCAGGCGGCCTGCAGATCATCGGCCAGTCCGGCGAAATCCGGAACCTCGGCCACCGGAACAGGAGCCGACACGGACGCGACCCGGGCCTCGCAGGACTCGACACGCCGGAGTGCCGCTTCCCAGTTCTTTTCCAGCTGCGCGGCAATCAGCCGGTTGTCGGGATCGCAGGCGGCGTAGCGCCGTTCCGCCAGTGACGCCTCGTAGCGCGCCTTCTGCAGGTCCAGCTCCGCCAGCCGCCGTCGCTCGGCTTGGTGTTCCATATGCCTCCGCTCGGCTTCCAGCGCGGCCTCGATCGCCATCGGCTCGACGGCTCGGAGAAGTTCGCCGGCGACCACCTCGTCCACCCGGGAACTCCCGAACCCGAGACATCGTGGCAGTCCCAGCATCTGGTGAGGACGTTCGCACCGGTATATGGCCTGGCTGGGCTGGCGGCCGCGATACGACACGGTCAGTCGCCGTCCGCACCGGGCACAGCTCAGGACCCCGATCAGCAGGGCGCGTCCTCCACGCCCTGTTTTCGCGCCGCCGGCCTGGCCGTAGGCGTTGGCGGCGAGCAGGGTCTGGTTGCGCTCGAACTCCTCCCAGTCCACGTAAGCCTCGTGGTGATCCTTCAGCAGAACCTCCCATTCTTCAAGCGGCTTGCCGTGGCCATAGCTCCTCCGCGCCCGCCCTTCGACGATTTCGGTGCGGTGCTGGCTCTTTCCGTAGACGTAGGCGCCGGCGTAGAAGGGGTTCTTGAGCACGCTGATGACGTTGCGATAGCGGACCGGCGTCCAGTCAAAGCTGACCAGCCTCTTGCCGTCGGACGGTCGCGGGAAGCAGACCCCCTCCGCCGCCAGCGACAGCAGGACCTGACGTGCGCTGCCCAACTCCCGGAAACGGGCGAAAACAAGTCGGATCGCCTCCTGGACCCGCAGATCGGGATCGAAGCCCAGACCGATCTCCCGGTGCCAGACATAGCCGATCGGCACGCTGATGCGCAGTTCGCCCCGCCGCGCCTTGCTGCGGGCGGCATCGAGCATCCGGGTCCGCAGCACTCCCAGCTCGAACTCGCTCATGCTGCCCTTCATCCCCAGCAGCAGCCGATCGTTCGGTCGCCCCGGATCGTAGACGCCGTCGAGGTCGATGACCCTGGCCTCGACGAGTCCGCAGAGTTCGAGCAGATGGTGCCAGTCTCGGCCGTTGCGGGCGAGCCGGGAGGCGTCGAGGCACAGCACGGCACCGATCTCACCGGCACAGAGCGCCGCCACCAGCCGCTCGAACCCGGGCCGCGCCGTGGTGCCGCTGGCCGAGCGTCCCAGATCGTCGTCGATCACCTCGACCCGGCGGAACCCACGGCGCTTGGCCGCGTCGACGAGTTCGTACTGCCGGCGCTTGCTCTCCAGGTTGGTCTGGACCTGCGCCTGGGTGGACTGGCGGACGTAGACCACGGCCTTGCGCTTGAGCACCGACGGCGGCAGGAGATCAGGGTTCGCCATCGTCACGCTCCCCGGTTCCGGCACCTGCGGCTTCCATCAGGAGAAGGGCCAATTGCACCACCGCCGCGGCGCGGTCGGCCGGGCTGATCGTCCGCAGCCTTGCGGTGTCGAAGGCCATGCTGAACTGGCGCCGGGTCTTGGCCCGTCGTGTTGATGCTGACGGCGTCTTCATGTCGCTCCTCCGGGACGATGATCGCATCGTCTGGAGAGCTTCGCCTGAATCCGCCGTCGCTCAGTTGACGCTGAAGGTTGATGAGCGCTTCCACCGCGACCCGCGGCGTACCGAGTTCCATGCCGGCGCAGATGACAGGGTCCAGCATCCATTCCGGCAACACCGTGATGATGCCGGATGCCGCCTCGACGAAAACCAGATGGCCGATGGCGCGCGACTCGCACCACATCACCCGGACGCGACGGCCATGCAGCGGATGCCAGCGGTAATGGACGTCAACATCCTGCCCGGCATGGGCACAATGGACGGGCGATTGCCATCGGGAGGAAGGCGTGGCTGTTCTGCGGATCCGATCGCGGCGGACAGCGGGCGGCGATCATGTACGGCCTGATCACCACGGCCAAGCTCAACGACGTCGATCCCCAGGCGTGGCTCGCCGACGTGCTGGCCCGCATCAACGACATGCCCCAAACCCGCCTGCGCGAACTCCTGCCCTGGGAATGGAAGGCAATCCGCGAGCAGACGAAAGCTGCCTGACCGCGGCACTCAGCGGATGCTTACGGCGCTGCGCCGTCAGCGCCAGCCAGTGGGCACCAGGCGCAGGGCCTCGACATTGACGTGCTGGCGACCGCGGTGGAGATCGAGGAGCCGGCCGGGCCGGTGCTGGCCCAGCCGAACGCCGCCGGCATGCCGGCAAGGTGGCCATGGCCCTTTTCGCGACAGCGGCCGTACGCTCCTTTGATAGACATCAGCTGGTTTCATTGTCCGGCGAGATTTATCAGCGTCGCCGCCGCGGGTAACCAGGCTGGGCCAGTCGCTTCGCCATACCCCACTGCCCCAACGCAAATGCAGCGGCCGGATCAAGAGCCTCCGGAGGCTCGACGTCTGCTGGGCGATGCCTGTCGATCAACTCGGGTTCTTGGACGGGTGGTAGCTGGCGGTTCATGAGGCCTCGCTTTGTTTGCCGAAGAAGTTTACCGCACACATGCTCGCCATGCGCGAAATTTTTAAACGGTTGGCGCCGTTGGCGCGCAGACCTTGCAGGCGCAGGGCGGCGCGCCAGGCGTGCAGCCAGTTCCACCAACGCGGCGGCCGACCGGCCGGGCCAGTGCTGGCCAGCCTGATCCAGATTGCAGTCGGCGGCGCATGGCCATACCGCCCATTGCGAGACATCCATGCCCCGCATGCTTGCCAGCATCCTTTCTAGAACGTAACCGTCTGTTCGGCGCGGACCACTAAACATCTAGCGCCGCGGGAAAAGGGGGGTCCACCACTGTTTTGCAGAGGACCAGATAACGGGCAGCGAACAGTTGGGAGCGTTGTAATCTGTCACCACCGCCCATTCGCAGTTTTGCCACCCCAATGGATGTTTTGGCCAAAGCTTTCCGCCAATTTCGGTACAAATTTGTTGAAACTTCTCTTGTCTTTCATTGTTCCTAAAAATATTAGAAGCAGACGAAAGAATTTTATCTTTTTCTCCAAGGATTTTTGCTGCGATAACCTTCACTCGCCCCTTGCCCATTGGGTCGCCTTCAACCGCGTCTATGCCGCCCTGACTCGCTATCGCGCACAGAACAGTGATTCTCCGTTCGGGTATCGCCGTGAGCCATCTCTCCAACTCCTCGTAGACGACTGTCCCTTTATCCCTGAACAGGCAGTCGCGGATGGTCTCGCCGCTGCCCACAACATCGTCGAAGCAAATCAAATGTTCAGGGCTGTCGTGTTCCAATATCTGATCCCTTAGAGATTTCTTGGAATAATCTCGAAGTTCATAGAGAATCATAGATTCACTCTTTCCTGCATTCTGGATTGACACCACCTTAGGTCGCTTTCTCTCACGCGCGGCAATGTCGTTATACAGGGCCTTCAATCGATTGATGATCTCACCCTTGGGTATGAAACCGTCACGGTCCAAGTATTCCAAAAGAGATAACGCCTCGGCGACGGCATCGTAAGGCTCGAATTGCTTGATCCACTTGACGATAGTGTCTGGCTTTACCTGTTCACCCGCATACACCCAGTTAAAGCAGAGATAACTGGCGAAATTGTGCAAATCGGCTAGCGCAGTATCGTTGGCAGGTTTATCGAACAGTTGAAAAGTGGCGTCGACACCTCGCAGCCCTCCCCGGAGATATCGGATGGGCATTTCGATGCGATCACCGGAATACCTGACTTGATCGGCAAGGCACTTCAGGCTCTCGGTAATCGCACGGAATAATGGTTCATGATGAATAGAAAAAGAAACGGAACGACACCCCATCTGGGCAATCTGTGAACTTACGAGGACGACCACGTCTGGCCTCTCAGTAACATGCTGACGCAGGTTTTGAGCGATCTGAGCATGATCGGTTGTGCGACAATCGATGACTAGAGGGCCTTGGCGAAGAGGTCCACCCCTCAATTCGGCAGCGTTCACCACTGGCGCGTCGACGACGTCATCACGCAGACGGGTGGCCAGGGCGGCGGCCAGCAGGAATTGGTCCTCCTCGGGTGGTGATGCTTCCGATGGGGCGATCAGTTGGACCGGGCTAGGAAGATGACCTTCTACCAGCAACCGCTCAGCCATGAATCTGAAAAAGAGCCGTGCTCCTTCCGCATATCTCATAGCTGCCAATCCGCCTTCGAGGGATCGAAGCCCATCGCCTCAAAGTCCTGCCGCGCCAAGCGTTCATCGACCGCCTGGAGTCCGGAGATACGGAACCGGATGAACACGGGCAGGAGATCTCTTTCCTTCACGTTGCCGAACTGGCGCGTCTGGACCTTTACCCTGAAGTTGGTCTTTCCCAAGTTGCCCCAACCTTGACGGATGTCAGTGACCCGCAACACGTGGCGCTTGGGTTCAGGCATACCATCTTGGACATCGATTAGAAGTTTTTCATTCACCCAGAACCATCTATCTGGCTCTGCATCCCTGGCGCTGCGGATCATTTTGAAAAGATCTTCCGCCGCCTCAAAGGCGCCCAACTGGCAGAGTAAGGCGGCATGATCATGACGATAGGGGTCATAATCCACCTCCGACGCCTTTTCGATCTTCTCAAGAAGATCCAGCCGGCGGGAAAAATCCAGTCGGCCCTGTGGGTCGTTGAGAAACAACTTATACGTCAGAACCAGAACTCTGGATGACTTGCTCTGAGCCTCAAGGAATTCATCTCGGATAGTTCTGAGTTGCTCGGCTTTCTGTACGTCACGAAATCCTTCTGACAGTGATGCGCGTCCGAGGATTTCCCGCATCTTCAACATCACCCGTCCGATTTCCGACCGAGCAACAAACGTACTAGTTTCTCGGTTCAGCAAGAGTTCCTTAGCGCATTGCTGAAGCCTGCCACTAATTTGGCTAAGTGAATATTCTGCCTCCGCGTTGCCCGTGTTCTGCCACTGGCGGTTCTCATGCAGCCTTATCAAGGAGTCGAACCTGTCCTCGGCCATCATGAACAGATCGATTACTTCATTTGGTTGAACCAGATTGCCCTCGAACTTCCTGATAACCGTATCAAGGACGTTGAACAAAGCGTGGCCATTGGCCGCGTCGAAGGCGACCGCGTTATTGGCTCGGACAATCGCGTCGTCAAAATGACGCTCGGCCAGCCTCTGCTCACCTTGCTCAGCGTAGGCAGTCCCTAGGCCGGCAATGCCAGCCGCCAAGGAATTGATGACGTTGCTAACCTTTTCCTTTCCGTCATCGATCTGGATAGCTTGTTCAACCAGTCGCTTCGCCTGCGTCAAGGCGTCATCAGCCAGTTGTCGGACGGCATACTGGGGCAGTTGAGTGGTTGTCGGATTTTGAATGGCCTCGCGGCACGCATGTAGGATGTGGATGTAAAAGCGCGCATAATGATGGCACGCTGTTCTGCTCCACCGATATACGTCGTCTGGAATGGTCTGAAAAATAGCCCGCGCCGCACGCTGTGCGGCAGTGTCGATTTCGAGAGAAAAAGGCCGTGACTTACTCTTGAATTTTTGGCCGATGATGTAGGCGATCTGTTCGGCGAACCAGCGGTCAGCTTCCGTCCCCACCATGCGCTGAAGGATGGGTAAAATTGCGCTGTAAGGAGCATCGGCCTCAATGGGACGCAGTATGCGGGCCAATAGATGGCCCAGCGCTGGATGGCGGATATAGACCGCCCAATTACGCTTCAGCCAGCCGAACTTCACCCACCGGATGAAGAAATCCGCATGCCGGCTGTCCTCTTTGGACAGCGTGTTAAAGAGCGCGCCGTGTAGCGTTTCATCTCTCGCTAGCACTTCGAACGGGACCGCGATGCCATGGGCACCCGCCGTCGCGAGGATTGACACGAACTGCCGAGTACCTTCATCGGTGATCTCACTCCATTTCCGATAGAGATAACGACCAAGGCTCCGCTCATCCCGCACATTCTCTTTGATGAACGGATGGAGGCCGATGAGGAATAGTGGTGGCGTATCGACGCTGACGCTCAGCGCGTTGGCGTGGTGTGTGCGTGTGCGTGAGAAGCCTTCGTAGAAAGCCCGCCACTCGTTATCGCTAGGAATGGCATTAAGTCCATTGCTGACGCAAATCGTTCTCAGATGGGCCCCAAGGGAGAGAATTTCTTGTACGTTAGTCTCGGCCTTCAGCCGCAGCACGTCGCGCGCATTGTCCATTTCGGCGTCGGATCGGCGGAACGCCCGCACGATCAGCAACTTGCGGTGTAGGTCGCCAGAAAAGCTGCGCAACAGCTTCGAGAAGTGGCTGGGCAACTCGGCATCCGTATCGAGGACCAAGCAGACAGGCAGGTTGCCGGAGCCCGAACCGCGCCCGTGGCGGGTGCGCACCCAGCTTTCCTGGATGTGTATAATTAGATTGCCCAACGCGTCTGATGCAAGCTCGCGCGGGTACGGCGTTGTCATCAGGGTTGGATAGCCTTCACGGGCGATAGCGATAGCGATCTGCCGCAGCATGGTCGTACAGCCACTGCCAGCCTCGGCAAAAATCCGGATCTGCTTGGCGGCCTCCGTTGGATCGACCTCATCGCGGTCTAATTCCTTGATGCGTTGTAGCGTATGCTCGATTGGGTCCACATTCCTGAAGCGTTCGCTCTGCCTTTCCTGCAATTGGCAGATAGCGCCGCGCGAATAGGGAACGTTGGCACTCACCGCCTTCCAGGCCGGATCGCTGGATAGGAACTCGTCGAACTCCTCCTGGGTGATCCTCGACGGCTTGTCGGTATGTTCGCGTGTTAGTAACTCCCATCCGTCGCCAAGAGTCCCGAGGCGGGAGGGATCCAACTGGACGTTGGGTGCATCCTTCAGATTGATGGCGTTGGCGCTGCTCCGATCTTGGAGATGCGCCTCGACCTTGTCGAAGAAGTCTAGGAGGCCGCTTGGCCACAGGAGAGGCTCGCTATCTTGCTTTGGGATATCCGAGGGCCAGTCCGCAAGCAGTATAGTAGCCGAGGGGGCGAGTGCCTGAACAATTTCGATCCATTTCTGATTTGCTGTCCCCGCACAAACTAAGAGGCCCGAGAACCCTTCTATCTCGTTCTCTAGTTCCGCTGCATGCCGGCTCTTCAGAAAGTTTTTAGGACGGGAAATGGTATTGGATACTGAAATATCGAGAATGACCGTGAGGTTAACGTTAGCCCCGACAGACGGCAGATCATGCTTATTGTCGATAATCTGATATAGACGGCGCTGCTCATCCAGCAGAGGGGCGACGACGTTGGCGGGAAGACCACTCCACACCATCTGCCACGGAAAGGCAAATGCCCTACGTGCGAGAGCGATATCGCAAGAGGGAGAAATCCACAATGCGACAAGCCTCTGGTCGAAGTAACTCCCTATCCGTTCGTCGATACTTTGCAAGGCGTCTCTTCCCTGTGGTTGGAAATATCACTAGATGGAGGATCGCTAGATCTGCTGGACGGATCCTAGCCATTAGCGAGCATAGCAGGATGGTTCTCTCTCGTATGATATGCCCTTCATCGCTGCCCGTCCAGTTGGAGTGGCTGTGTGGCCAGGGTAATCGCATTTGGCCAAGGAAGGTTTTTGCAAATTTTGAAGCGCCGATCCGTTTACACGGGCGGGTGCTGGTCGAACCCCGGTCGAGGTGGCAGTGGTGGGACGGGACTTATTGAAATTCGGTCACGGCACTGGTACGCGGGGCCTGGAGGGTGGCATTGGGCCTACCGACCTCTTTGAAAGAGTGAAGGTTCATCCTTCGACCTGACAGATTCTACGCCGCGCAAGGCCACATTGCGCGGAAGTTTTCCGGTGCCGCAGTGGCGCCGACATCTGCCGGCGTGCTGACCGACTATGAGTGCGCGGGTCGATTGGCTGGGCTGGTGACCAGCAGTCTGATCGCCGCCGTTCGCGCCGGCCAGGTGGCCGACCCAGGCTGGCACCATCGGCGCCCAGTTGCTCGACCCGGAGGACGAGGCGGGCAACTGGCCGGACCCGCTGCTGGTCAGCCTGATCCGGATGGACGTCGGCGGGGTGCAGTCATGGCCCCTTTCGAGACAGCGGCCGGACGCTCCCGGCCGCTCCGTTTCACAATACCATCGGGGAAATTGGAGTCGCTTCGTTTTGCTATGCCTAAAAAGTGTAGCGACTTATTTATAGGTTGAGATGTGTTTTCAGTGCGGCAGTCGCCAAGCCGACGCCGATCTTTTCGGATGTTGAGAGGAGCCATCGGCCAGCCTGTCCAAGCGATGAAAGAGCCTGCTGCACTTTGGATGCATCATTGGCTTCAGCCCCAATCTGAGCCTCAGACAGACGTCCAATAGCTGAGAAATGCTCTGGGCTACTAGCCTGCGGTAGGGCGGCAGCGCGAAGAGACGCAAACTCGACCGCCAGCTTGGTCAGGTCCATTCCAGACAGACTTCCGGCGTGACCAGTAACCTGCGTTGAGCGACTGGTACCCTGTTGGATCGCACCTCCGTTGAAGGTGCCGATGTTGATGATGTTTTGCACTGCAGGGAAGTGTTGTGTCGGAATACCAGGGCGAGCTAACGCGTCCTCCACTGCATCTACTCCGCTGCCGGTAATAAAGACATGTGGTAGTGCGGCCATCTCTCGACTGTCCCGAACAAGCCCGCGGTCGATGAGGTACCCCAGAGCACCCCGTGCAGCGGGCTGAACAATCCCCAGCCTCCGCGCTGCGTCTTCGGAGCTGATCAATTCCTGACAGTCGCCATGACTGCTCTCATATACTGCCTTCAGAAGCATAAAGGCTGTTTCGCGCACACCCGCCATATTTGTCTTGCTCCCTTTCGCGACGCCCCTTCACGGGAGAATTCTACCGTGCGCATCGCCGGATGCGCGAAAAAATATGCTCGCTGTCGGGGCGGGACAGCGGGCACCAGGCGCTGGGCCTCGACGTCGACATTCTGGCGGCCGCGATGGAGATCGAGGAGCCGGCTGGATCGGTGCTGGCCAGCCTGATCTGGATCTCCGCCGGTATGCTGGCCAGTTGATCGCCGCCGGCATGCAGGCGAGGTGGCCATGGCCCTTTTTCGCGACACCCTCCACCGTCCGCTTCTGGGCAAAACCAGTTGCCGCTTGCATCAGCATCCATTCAATGCACTTACGCCAGCTGCAGAGTACGTCTTGCAGCGGCCGGCCTGACGATGCTGGTTGCCCTTGAGCAGATAACGAGGCTCCTGGAGCCGCGCGTCATCGCAACATAAATGTTGTTGGTGTCGTGATCGTCCGCATCCAGAATGACGGCCACCTCCGCTTCGAGACCTTTGAGAAGCAGCGTGCTTCCTACAGCGCGGCGCGGCAGCGGCCGTCCGAAGAGGCGGTTCTGTTCCCTGGCCCGTATAGCGGCTTCGTAGAACGCGTTACCGTCCGACCCGTCGCAGGCGTGCAGTGCTTTCATACAGGCTTGCAGGACCGCCTGCCTGTGCGGCCTTGCCCCGGGTTGTTTGCCGAGCTCGGTGAGAAGTCTCGCGGCGGCCCTTGGCGATCGTTCAGCCTGGAAATCCAGGGCCGCGCGCTCGGCATCCGAAGGGGGTTTCCGCGCGGCCCCCTTTTCCAGCACCGGCAAGCGCTTCAGGAGGTTCGCCGCGCCGACGTTCGTCATAACGGAGGCGGCGAAGCGGACGACCTTCTCCAGGGCGTCTGGCCGCTGAAAATCCAGATCGAGCGCGAAGCCGATGAGATCCTTGAAATCGACATTCTCAATGGTGACGGCGCCAGGCGTCTGGCTCGCGACTTCCTGCTGGCTCGGGGGGCTGGTGCTTTTCCCGATAATTAGGACGCTGCCCTCTCGGTCGGGCGCGTTCGTGCGTGCGGCGCGGAGCTGGCGGCGGCGATCCTCGGTCCCGTCCAGTTGTATCCAGTTCACCTCGGCCGGCGCGGTCGTGAGATCGATATGCTCGCCGGCGAGCAGTTTCCGCCGGGCGTCCAACAGCCAGTACCCGAAGGCCTCCGTGCCGGCGTTCCGCCACCGCCAGGGGATCTGCAACTCCCCGATCAGGGGGAAGTGCCTGCAAACCACGTCATCCCAATCGGCCAGCGGGTTTCCCTTGAACCCGAAAATGGCTTGCATCGGGTCGCCCAGGACGCAGATCGGCAACGCCGCAGCCATGTAATTCACAATATCATGTTGTGGAAGCGAGCAGTCCTGATACTCATCGACAATCAGGCGGGCGTAGCTGGCTGCGAGAAGGTCGTTGACGTGCTCCTCCTCGAACAGACGGCAGGCCGCCGCGCGGATGGCCGGGTAATCCTTCTTCGGGTTCGCGAGTTTCAACACAGTCGGATCGAGGCCGGACCTGGCCGGGAACATGCCTGATACGCGCATGGCCCATCCGTCGATCGTCGAGAGCCGGTAGGCGTCGGCGGAGACGCCGGCCTTGTCCAGCCTGGCGCGGAGCGCCGCCACGCCGGCGTTGGTATGCGTGAGAATGAGAATGGGCTTTGCGCCATGATGCCGCTTGAGGGTCTGAGCGATCAGGTGGGTCTTGCCGCAACCGGCCGGGGCCGTCACCGTGCCGCGGGAAACGGCGTGGAGGTCGATTTCGACGTCAGTCATGGCTTGCCCATGCAAAGACGTCTTCAATAATCATCCTAAAGTCCGCGTCCGCCTGTTTCAGGTCAGGGGCCACGATCTCCCGGGCGAGCTCCTCCATGCAAGAGACCGTCTTAAACCAACCGTTCTTTGTTCGCGCGACCTTGCCGATAGGGACCCGTGTATCCTCGGATATACCGTCGATGATGAGATCTAAGCGGACAGCCTCCAGGTCTTTGCCGTTCTTTGTCGCCGTCCTAATATGGTCGTCAATCAGGCTCTCGCCGTGCAGATCGACCGCGTAGTCCAGCATTTTGCCGATCGCGGTGTCGCTCAGGCTGCAAAACAGCTCATCCTCAAGGGCGCGGCCCTGCCGCCATTTGAAAAGCGCGTTTCCGGCCTTTGTGAAGGCTTTCTCGACTTCCGCGGCCGGCACCTTGTCGTCGTCGCGCAGCACGGCCACGCGGTATCCAAGCCGGTGAAAAGACATTGCGAGCGGGATGAGCTTGTCTACGCCCTTGCCATCGACCAGAGCGACGCCACATGCGGCGATGGACACATCGCCGGAGGCTGTACGGGACTGGTCGAGCCCTCGGAGAAGACCGACCTCGCTCGCCCCCTCGCAGACGATCACCGAAGCAGCCAGGAAGGCATCTGGATAAAGCCGGATTGCGCCTTGGACGTCATCATCCGTGCCGACGCACTGCGCCACATGCGCGCCGCCGGCGTTCCGCAGCACAAAGAGCTGATTGCCCGCGAGTTCCCGCAGCGCGACTGGGGAATGGGTCGTCATGAAGGCCTGCAAAGGCGGGGCCTTCTCCTTGGCGCCCAGGGAGGCGAGGAACCGGATGATTCGGTGCGGCTCCAGCCCGTACTCGAGCTCGTCCACCAGGAGGATGGACAATTTCTCGGCGGCCTTGCGCTGAAGGCCGGCAATCATCAGGCGCGTTGAGCCGACGCCGAGATTGCGAAGAGGGACGCCGTCTTCGTCATGCAAGGAGATCGTTCCGCCGCTGAAGCTGACGGAATGGGCGTCAAGCAGCGCCCGCACTTTTCCGCCCACGTCGATCCCCAGATCCTCAGCTGTCTCCCCGACGATCCGCAAAGCTTCGCCGAGCTGCTTCTCCGCATCATCGCCAAAAGAGCCGCGCGCATCCCGCGCCGCTTTGGCGAGCGCCGCGGAGGCATCGGCCTTCTCGTCCGTGAGCCGGTTCAGAACCGATCCCCGCCTCCAGCCGAGATTGAAGTCGCTCAGGACGCCGATACGGTTCGGCGAAAGGCGGACCCTGTCCCCCCAGGCGAGGTTTCGCACCGTATTCTGCGCCTGCGCGCGCGTCGAAACCAGCGACCAAGTCGGCTCCAGGTCGCTTCCCACAGTCAGGTTTAGCGTCAGGACGGGTTCGAGATCCTTTTCCGGTTCGTCCTGCACCGCGCCGGTGGCGGCATCAAAGCCATGCAGGAAGAAGCCGTAGGCATCAATACTCTTCAAAGAGTCGTCGAGTTCGCCGAGGGTAAGGGAAATGCTGATCGGCGCCTCGACATCAAGATTATAAAAATCGGCATCATTGAACTGCACGGTCCTGCGCGCGCACAGGCAAAAGTCTATGGCATCGATGATGGTTGATTTTCCGCTGTCTCCGGGGCCTATAAGGCAATTAATACCGGCGGCCGGTTGCCAAGTCAGAGACTTTATGCTTCGGAAGTTGTTGATTTCTATTTTCCGTATCCGCGCCATGTCGGCAAAGCTCCCAGGTCCCGAAAGCTACCCATATCGGAAGAATGTATCATATCCGTTGAGTATTTAATACTTCAGATCGCCTTCGACGTGCTGTATCCGCCTATATTTCGTCGCCCGTGCACGTCTGGGAATGTCTTTTCCCCGCTGTCCGGGGCTTCCCCGAAAGCCTCAAAATTGGTGGGGAAGGCCTTCCCCTGCCGGAGGCCGGCCAAGTTTTCCGGTCCCCCCTTCCAGGGGTGGACGCTTCGTTCCTACTTCCGCTTCTGGCGCTTTGCGGGCGTTCCGAGGCGAACGGTCGGAACCCCCGTCCTGCCAGACCGGCACCGAGGGGGCTGGCTAGCCTGATCCGCGAAGCTGCGCCAGCTGGCGGGCTTATTGACGAAGTGGTGCCGGCAGTGCCTCTACGATGAAGGAGCTTGGACAGGCCGTGCTCCAAGTTCACGGAATAATGTTCGCCTCGACACCTTCATCTGCGTAGCAATGTCTTCAACAGAGAACTCTGAATTGCTCCATAGCGCTCGCGCGAGATCGAGTGTCTTGCCTTCCAGTTTCTTTTTACGCCCACCGCGCCGTCCCCGCTCGCGAGCGGCCCGTAAACCGGCCTGCGTGCGCTCGCGGATAAGTGCGAGCTCGAACTCGGCCAATGCACCGATGATGTGAAACGTGAGCCGGCCGACTGGCGTCCCCGTGTCGATGCCGGCATCGAGCACGCGCAGTGCCGCCCCCTTTCCTTGGATTGCCTCCCCCAGTTCGATTAGGTGCTTCATCGACCGGGCCAAGCGATCCAGCTTGACGACTACGAGCGTGTCTCCTTCACGCAGGGCTTTTAACACAGCCACTAACCCTGGTCGGTCTGAATTTGCCCCGGTAGCCTTGTCTGTATAGATCCTATCTACATCCACACCGTCGGCCTTTAAGGCGTCGAGTTGCGGTTCAAGGTGTTGATCTTGCGTCGAGACGCGCGCGTAGCCGAGCAGCATGGGTGCCTGATAGTGCCAAAACTCAACTAGATCACCATCACATGGCACACCCATTTTGTCACTTCATTTGGCACAGGCATGCCGGCGGAAGCCCATGGAGCGGACCCGCTCCACCTCATCAGTGCCAAAAACGACCTTTTTTGGCACTGTTCTGACGAACCCATGTTGCTCTTTACGCCCTCATGTCTCGGGCAAAAGACGCCGTGTCGTGGAGAGTTCCCAGGACCGATTTTGACGACTCCTGTGGGGAGCCTTGATGGTCCTGTCCCCCTCCCGCGTCGGCGCTCTCGCCCCATGGCACCCCGCCGCTCCGCTTGGGGCGACCAAGGGGCAAGCCCGCCACCGCTTCCCCCTGGCTGGCCTGTCAAGCCTGAACTCGGGCGCACCGGAAGCCAATGACGTAGTAGCGGTCACCCGGGCGGCTCCGATTGCGGTACGCGGCGCGGGTGAGCCGCGCGCTGGCGCTCCAGGACCCGCCGCGAAGGACGCGCTCGGCGCCGGCGCTCTCCAGGCCGCGCGGGTCGGTTTCTGGCTGGGCCGTGTAGGTCCGCTGCCCGTCGGCGCACCACTCCCACACATTCCCCAGCGTGTCGTGCAGGCCCCAGGGGTTCGGGCGCTTGCGACCGACCGGATGTGTCCCCGCTTTCTCATGCGGGTGCTGCTTCTCTTTCCAACCCATACTGTCCTCGCCATTCTCCAGATCGAAGCCGACCCCGCTGTTCCCGCCGTACCACGCGATCGGATCCAGCGCAGGGGCGTTCCGTTCGCCCAGGATTGTGATGCCGCCGCTGTAAAGCGCAGTGCCGATCCCAGCCCGACACGCGTGTTCCCATTGGGCCTCCGTCGGCAGCACCAGATCAAGACCCGGAACAAGCCCGTTGATCCGCGTCAGGAAGCCCTGGACGTCGTTCCAACTCACCATCTCAATCGGACGGTCGGGCGATTGGAAATGGCTCGGGTTGTCGCTCATCACCGCCTGCCACAATGCTTGCGTGCAAGGCGTATCGAACAGCCAATAGCCCCGGCTGATCGTCACCGCGTGCTGCGGGCCTTCATCGTCAAAGCGTCCCGGTTCATCATCGGGCGATCCCATCATAAAACGACCCGGCGGGATCCAACGCAGACGCTGGGTCACGTCCGCCACCGTGAAGGCGACGAACACGCCGTGACGGTCCTGGCCCCATTCGCTCGCCCAATCCGGCGGATTGCCGGCGGCCAGGGGATGCCAGCCCTTGTCGATGATGGTGGTCTTGACGATGGAGGTCATGGCGCGACGCCCGAAAACAGAGGCGACCAACCGGCGAGCCGTTGCCAGGGTTCCACCCAGGCTACCAGCGCACCGGCGGTCTTCGCGTTTTGGCGCGCTGGATGGAGCACCGTGGAGGATGGTCTGTTCAGGTTCGGACTCCGTCCGGTCGTGAATTCGAGCGCACCGAAAGCCAATGTTGTCGTTGCGGTCATCCGGGTGGTTCCAATTGCGGCACGCGGCGCGGGCGTTCCGCACGTTGTTGTTCCAGGACCCGCCGCGAAGGACGCGCTTGGCGTCGGCGTTTCGACCATCATCCAGTGTCCAATCTAAAGACGCCGCAGGGCGTCGGCAAGGGGATGGCGGCGCAACTATTCACGCCGCCAAGCCGCCGCGTCGGCGTGCAGGGTGATGGCCGGGGCGGCGGCGTAGCACGCCGGTCGCGTCGATGCGCCCGGTGGCAAAGGCGGCTTCCCAGAGGCGCCGCGCCACGGCGTATCGCCGTCTGCCCCGTCGCGACAGCAGCAGGCGACCGGGCAGAACCCGATAACCGCACAGGGTCAGCCCATCGCGGCTGCGGCCCACCCGCGCGGTGTCCTTCACCGTCAGCCCCAACTCGCCCAGCGCGAAGGCGCGAACCTCGGCAAGACCATGCCGCACCGCTGCCTTATCGTCGCCCCACCACACCAGATCGTCCATGTAACGCACCAGTCCGCGCATCCGGCAGCGTTCCAGCCGCCGGTCGATGCCGTTCAGGTAAAAATTGGCGAAATGCTGCCAGGTCAGGGCACCGATGGGCAAGCCTTTTCCCGGCGCGGCGAGATGAGCGTCGATGATGAGCCCCATCAGGTCCAGCGACGCGGCACCCTTGAAGCGGCGCGCCAGCAGACGCCGCAGGATCGCCTGGTCGATGCTGGCGAAACAGTTGCGAATGTCGATCTGCGCGAAGCAGGGGAAGCGCTCCGCATGGTGCTGGGCACGCCGGACAGCGGCCAGGGCGCCTTTGCCGACGCGGCAGGCGAAGCTGTCGTCGATCAGCCCCCGGTCCAGCACCGGCCTGATCACGCCGATCAGCGCATGATGCAGAATCTGTTCGCGAAAGACGGGGGCGCGGATGGTCCGTGGTTTTGGATTGCGGATGTGAAAGACCCGCGTGCGCCCGACCGTCGCCGAGCCATTCAGAATGTCGGCGCGCAAGCTGGCCAGTTCGGCGGGCAGAGCCGCCTGGAAACACCGCACCTCGTCACGGCGTCCCTTCCCAAGCGCGGCGCGGCGGAAAGCGGCGGCGAGGTTGTGCCAATCGGCGACCTCATCCAGACCGAGAGCGGAACGCTTCATGCGTCATCATCTCCGGTCGCGTTCGATGGCTCCGACAAAGGGGCGGCGGTCGGTCGCAGCAGCGCCAGAAAGCGCGCGCCGTATTTGTCGACGCGGGCGTCGCCAACGCTGTCGATCTCCAACAATCCGGCGCGCGACTGGACGCGGCGTTGAACCATCGCGGCCAATTGGTCGTTGGTGAATAGGGCGTATGCCGGAACTCCCTCGGCTTCGGCCAGTTCCTTGCGCAGGACGCGCCGGCGGGCGAACAGAGCGAAATCCTGTCCGTTCAGGATCTCGCGATAGTTCAGCTTGGTGGCGCGTTTGCCGCCGCTGGCCGGACGATCGCCGCCGTCGGCGGGTTCAAAGCTGACGCATAGCGACCAGGCGCTGTTGCCGCCATCCTGGACGAAGCTGCGGTCGATGGCGAGGTTGCAGTGGCCACCGAGGAAGCGATTCAGCGTCTCGGCGGCCTCGTCACCGCCATGGACCGGGATGGTGAAGAAATGCAATTGCATGATCTGTCACATCAAATCCCACAGTGCAGTCAATTTCTCGCGCGCCCTGCGGGGGCCTTGATGGTCCCCTTCCCCGACAGCGGCGGCGCTATCGCCCCATGGCACCCCGCCGCTCCGCTTGGAGCGGCCGAGCGGCAAGTCGGCCGATGCTGCCCTCTGGCCGACCCGCTATGCCTTAACTCGGGCGCACCGAAAGCCAATGCCGCTGTAGTGGGCATCCGGGTGGCCCCCGGAGCGGCGCGCGGCGCGGGCGTTCCGCGCGCCGCCGTCCCAGGACCCGCCGCGACGGACGCGCTCGGCGACGACGCTTTCCGGGCCGCGCGGGTCGGTTGCCGGCTCGGCCGTGTAGTTCCGTTGCCCATCGGCGCACCATTCCCACAGATTGCCATGCATCTCGTACAGACCCCAGGGGTTGGGCGGCAGGCTCCCCACCGGAACCGTGCTTTGCCGGAAAGGCCCCTTGGGGCCGTCGGCATACGGATGATTCCCGTTACAATTCACCTGCTCGTGCGTGATCGCACTCCCAAAGCTGAAGGGTGTCGTCGTTCCGGCACGGCAGGCGTGCTCCCATTGCGCCTCCGTCGGCAGACAGAGATCAAGCCCCGGAACCCGCGCGTTCAGCCGCCTCAGGAACCCCTGAACGTCATGCCAACTGACATTGTCCACCGGATGACGGTCGTTACCTTTAAAATGGCTCGGGTTCTTGCCCATCACCGCGCGCCACAGCGCCTGTGTGCAGGCCGTGTCGAACAGCCAATACCCACGGCTCAACGTCACCAAGTGCTGCGGCCCTTCATCGTCGTAGCGCTCCGGCTCATCCTCCCGCGATCCCATCAGGAAACGCCCCGGCGGAATCCAGCGCAGACGCTGGGTCACGGACTCCCCGCCGTCCTCCGGCTCCACCACGATCTCCGCCCACAGGCCGAAACGGTCACGGCCCAGCGCGGCGGCCCATGAGGGCAGGGTGATCCGTTCGACGCGCAGCTCCTCACGATCCGTGTGGATGCGGACAACCAGAGCCTGGGGCCATGGGCACCGCGCCCCCCCGCCAGTCCCGGAGGCAACGCGCAGGACCACTCCGCCCGCCGCCCCCTGCGTTCCCCGGCGCTCCGCCAGCCGGGGCAACGCCGGGGCCGTCGGCTCCGCTGCGTCCTTAGGACTGGCCTGATTCCCTTCCTGAACTCGGGCGCACCGAAAGCCAATGAGGTAGTTGCGGTCATCCGGGTGGTACCCGTAGCGGCACGCGGCGCGGGCGAACCGCGCGTGGCTGTTCCAGGACCCGCCGCGAAGGACGCGATCGGCGCCGGCGCTCTCCGGGCCGCGTGGGTCGGTTGCCTCCTCGGCCGTATAGTCCCGCTGCCCATCGGCGCACCATTCCCACACATTGCCGTGCATCTCATACAAACCCCACGCGTTCGGCGGCAGGCTCCCGACCGAAGCCGTACTTTTCCGGTATAGCCCCTTGGGGCCGTCGGCATACGGAGAATTCCCGTTATAATTCGCCTGCTCCGGCGTGATCGTGGCACCGAAGCTGAAGGGTGTCGTCGTTCCCGCCCGGCAGGCGTGTTCCCATTGCGCCTCCGTCGGCAGGCACAGATCAAGCCCCGGAACCCACCCGTTCAACCGTTTCAGGAAGCCCTGAACGTCATTCCAACTGACGCGCTCCACCGGACGACGGTCGTCGCCCGTGAAACGGCTTGGGTTCTCACCCATCACCGCCCGCCACAGCGCCTGTGTGCAGGCCGTGTCGAACAGCCAATAGCCACGGCTCAGCATCACCAGATGCTGCGGACCTTCATCGTCATCGCGCTCCTGTTCATCGTCGGGCGATCCCATCAGAAAGCGGCCCGGCGGAATCCAGCGCAGACGCTGGGTCACGTCATTGATCGCGAACGTCACCCACGCCCCGATTTCGTCCCACCCCCAGTCCCGCGCCCAGAACGGCGGCGCGCCGGTCTTCCAGAAGCCGTTGCGGGCGTCGCCTTCGGTGACGACGATCAGGCCATCGGCGGTCCAGACCCGGGCCAGCGGGCTGCCGGACCGCGCGTCGTCCCCCTCGGCCACCGCCACAAGGTCGCCGCCGCTCTGCCGCAGGTGGATGAGACGCGGCGATTCCCCCGCACCAGCGTCGGATTCGGTCATCCGCCACAAGCGCTCCATGGCGGCACCAACCCGCGTGTCCGTGCCGATGGTCCGGGGGAGTCGGTGAAGCAAGCCGCGCAGCGCATGCGCCATTTCTGCCCGCGCCAACGGGTCGTGGATGGTCGGCGCCCAGCGGCTGAGCTGGTCGAAGCGGGTCGCCGCCTCCGTCACTTCGGACGGAGGCAGGAGAGAGCGGCTGTCCGCCCCAAGGCTGATCACCTCCTCAAACCAGACATCGGCGGACAAGCCGGCCCTCCAACGCCGCACCAGTTCCAGCAACGCGTGGCGAATCTCCGGTTCTTCCGCGTCAAAATCCTGGCGCAGGGACGCGGCGACGTCAGGGGCAAGGGTGGCGGCGACACTGGAATCGCTGGCCAGTGCCGCATTCTGCCAAAAATCGGCCTCCGCCGCCGCGTCGGCGCTGGGCAGCAGGGCGCGGCGGACGTCGCGCAGCAGACCGGGTTCCACCCGGATGGCTGGGGACAGCAGACGCAGAAGCCGATCCGCCGCCCCCTCTTCCGCCACGCCCTGTTCTGTCGTGACGTTGCGACGGCCGCTTTCCAAGGCGCTTTGTCGTTCCCACTCCACCAAGCGCCAGACCCGCCGCAGCGACGCGGGCCAGCGCGACGGCGGGCACGGCAACAGGGCAACCGGCAGGCCGCCCGCCGAGCGCACGCGACGGCCAAACTCCACCCAGTTGCGGACACAGCGCGGATCATGGGCCAAGCTGCCCAAATCGCCCAACACCAGCACCAGCGTGCCCGGCGGTGGCGCTCGATAAGGCTGGCTGAATCCCGATCCGGCTTGCCACATCCGGGGCGTGGAGCCGTCAAAAGACCGCGCGCGCTCCAGCCCACCCGGCGGAAACAGCGTGGTCAGCCACGCGCACACCTGATCTTGATCGTTCCAAAAGGGCGTCAGACGTCGGCTGCGGTCGTCGATCACCTGAAGCATTGCCCCCCAGCGCCGGCGCTGTCGCCGTGGCAGCCGATCCAGCCTTTGCCCCTCGGTGATGCGGGGGACCGCCGCGTCGATGTCCAGTTCGACGCCGTCGGTCCGAACCGCAACGTGGCCGCGCAAGCGGGGCAACAGGCGACGCCAAGGTTCCAACGATAGCCAGGAGGGCCGACGGGTCGGACGACCGCTCCAGTTCACCGGCACCGGGGGCTGGGGAGAGTTTGGAGCGGATTCGTCCGCGCGGCCCTCGTCAGCGGTGTCCAGAACGGTGCGGGCGACAGGTTGCCAGAAGGGCGCCTCCGGCCACTCCGTCGGTGTGGGCGACACGGAATCGATGAGGGGCGGAGGCGCATCGCCCGTAAGGGACTCGTCCGGTTTGGGCATCTGGGGCATGGGCGTTGGCACGGGGCTGGGGTGGTATCCCAGCAACGCCGCCGCCGCCGCCAGCCCCGTCGGTCCACCCGCGACCAAGGCCCGAAGCAGATCGGCGCGTCCACAGGTGGCGGGCATCGGTCAGTCGGCTCCCTTGTGCTTTGTCAGGACATAGCCTGCAATGACGTCCATGAGCCTTTCTTGCTCAATCGGGTCGTTGCGTGCCAGTTCCCGCAAGGCGCGGATCAGATCGAGATACTCCGCCTGCCCTGGCAGCGGCGTCCAACGGTTGGTCTTGGCCTGCGCCCGGTCGGAGGCCAATTGATCGGCCGCCTTGAGCAGGACCGTCTCAGCCACATCTGGAAAGTGGGACCGCCCCCGTTCCACCAAATGGGCGATCAAACCGTCCCTCGTTTTGGGCAGTTCAAGGCACAGAACCACACAGCGGCGCAGGAAGGCGTCAGGCAGCGCGCGCTCTTCATTGCTGGTGATGATGACCAGCGGCATGGTTCCGGTCAACGTCACCGTTCCGTCATGTCCGGGCGGGGTGAAGGCGCCGGCCCCCAGGGCTTCGAGAAGACCGTTGGGGAATTCCGGTTCGGCCTTGTCGATCTCGTCGATCAGCACCACGCAGCCGTTGGCTGGGTCGCCTGGCTGCTGCGTTGGGGCGGATGCGCCGCTGACCGCCGCCCGCTCCATCGCGCCTGCCCAATCGAACGCCCACCACAACGGACCAGGGCAGAGATGGTTGGCGATCGCCAGCCGATTGCGGACGGCTTGCGGGTCCTCGCGCAGGGCACCGGCCATTTGGGCTTCGGCCAAACGTTCGACGGCGTCGAAGCGATAGAGCAGATCGCGGGCTTCGCTGCGGGAGTCGACGACATGTTGAAGATAAACGCGCTTCAACGCCATCGCGGCGGCGCGGGCGAGTTGGCTTTTGCCAACGCCCGGTTCACCCCGCACCAGCAAAGGTCGCCGGGCCGCCATCGCCGTGCTGATGGCGTCGATGCTGGATTGATCGAAGACATGCACCTGCTCGGGCAGGCCCGACGGCGTGTCCAGAGAGATGGTGGACCCTGAAGGAACGGACAGGAAGGTCATCGGGCCGATCCAGATGCGTGGGACAGGAAAAAGGCAATGTGACGGGCAATCGCGGCCTGCACCACGCGATGCTCACTGTCTTCGCTCAATTGTATTACGCGAAGGCCTTTGTAACGGTCTGATAGAAAATCAACAGTATTCCGAACGAGGTCCGGATCCTTCAAAATTCTTTGGTCAATGGTATAATAAAGCGAACTCCGAAGGCTACGTTGCTCCAACAAGAAACTATTAATTATTTCTATCGACTCTTGATGTTCTGATTCCTCGATGGTGTAGAGAGCGGCCTTCTTGAAGATGTGTTTGTCAAGCTGATCGGAAAATTCTCCGCGAATCTTCTCAAAGCCAGCGGGTGGGGAGGCTGGGATTGCGTATTCTCCGACAGGCTCACGGTCGGTCAGGACGAATTTGGGATCCCGTCGATCGAAACTGGCCATACTGACTTCCGCGTTTGTTCTCGTTGCGATCTCGGCTAGCAGCCCGTCCTGGTCGGGTGGGACCACAAGAACGGGACATGCGAAAAGCGCCAAGCGGCTGATCACGCTCTGGGGGGCATCACAATCCGGTGGTGTCTCTTCCACCTCACGACAGGCATGACGGAAATCGAGCAGGAAGTCTTGCAAGGGCTTGTTCAGCAATCGGTCGGTCAGTTCCTCGGCGGTGAGCCTCTCCCCCTCTCTCAACAGAATGATGTCGCGAAGCCACTCATGCTGCTTCAGCGCCTCGACCATCGCTTTGCGGACACGCGTTCTATGCGGGTTGGCCTTAGGACGGTGCAGTGCCTCTCGAAACGCGGGATCTTGGGAGAAGGATCGAGCGGAAACGGCCAGCAACCGTTCTTGGTCAAAATCCTTCGGGCACCGCACGACAATACCGATGATGGAGCCATCCACAAACACCGGGCATCCCGACACGCCTTGCCAGCCGTCGGGCAGGCTTGTCGCCCCATCGACCAGAAGATGAAACGTATTATCCCGGGAATGGCGCTGATGGCAGGTCCCTTTGAGTGGCGTGGCCTCGGTTTGGAGATTGTCCTTGTCCTCTACCCATCCACATCTGGCAAATCCGAGACTGTTCCAACGATGGTTGTTGCGCGGCTCCCATTCCGAGACGCTTCCATATTGGTTCTGAAGCCCGTCGGGAGCATCACAAGCCAGAACGGCGACGTCCAGGTCTGGCCGCTCCCATACGATCCGCGCTTCGCGCCATTCTCGGGCCGGGCCAAGCTGATTGCGCCAGCGGACTTCAATCTTGGAGTTTTCCGTCTCACCCAGAACATGCCGCGCGGTCAAAATACGCCCTGGCCCAACCGGATAGCCGGTTCCAATCTCCTGAAACTTGCCCACCCTGTTGGCGGCTGAATAAATTTCAACCAACAGTTCCCGATCCAGCATCATAGGCCATCCTCAAATTCGGTGCTGCGATCCGGCTCACTCCGGACGACGAGAAACCGGAGCGCTCACCAGCGTGCTCACCGAAGCGCCGTCTCTGTCCGCCACCTTCAGCGACAGCTTCACCCGATGGGTGGCCGTTCCTCCGGCTTTCCCGCCCAACTTTCCGCCCATTCCCAACACCTGGAAGCTGAGCTCACCGTTGCCGCCAACCTCGCAAGCGACCGCAAGCTCAAGGTCGATGCCGTCAACTGCAAAGCGGAGATCCTCCTCCTTTCCGTGTCTGATCGCCTCGGCAAGCTCCTCCCGAAGCGCTTTGATCGCGCGCGTCAAACCTACTTTCTTCATGGTTCTCTCTTCGTCACAAAAATGAGAATGCCATCACCATATCTGATGGTTTTCAATCAAATCCGCAAGAATGCACACTTCAAAAGGGTATATCATGCGACACAATCTATCTATCGATTTTCGTGTGGCTAAAATTTCGTCTGTCCATGGTGGCGGAACGGAAACTGCTGTTTATGCCAGCATGACAAGGAACCATTACGCTCCAGCCGCAAAGCGTGACCCCGGTGTTGCGCATATCGGCGTAGTGCCACAACATGCACCTATTCGCGACAGCGAGGCCGTCGGCGCCCAGCCAGCGGTTTTTGCCGTTTCCGGGGCAGGGCCCGACCCTTTGAGTCACTCGGCAGCTACCGGAATTTTCTGGATTCGGCCGGGCTTCATTTGCCGCATTGGCCGCGGGTCCGACTGCTATCGATTTCAGAAAAACGGCAGCGCTTTCGAGAGCGGTTGAGAGGTGCAAGGGAGTCGACGCACTTCCGAGCGGCAAAATCCCTCGTCCATAAATATGAAATTGTGCTTAGGGATATAATCGATGTCTCCATGGAAATCGAATATGGAGAGGATTGGGTTGAGGATCGTCTTTCTGCCTGCGGGTGCAAAGGCTTGCTTGGAAAATGGAGGAAGCGGGGTGGCTTTGTGATTGAGCATGCGGACTACGCTCACTACAAAGACATCATGACGCACCCAGAGCACTTTGAAGCAATTTTCTCTGCCGGGTTTTCCGACACAGATGAGCTGCGGGAGTTGATTGACAAGGCCGGTGATTTGAGGGCTGCGTCGCATCACGCACGTGAATTTACGAAGGAAGACCTAAGGGATTTGCGTTTAGTGTGGACCTCTTTGGAAAAGGGGCTGTTGGCGCTGACGCCTGATCAGGATATCGATTACTACTGAATGCGTTATTTTCAAGTATACCGAGGCGTCGACAACCTGAATCAATAGGTCATAAAAGGAGGGAGATGTACCAAAGATGGCCGCCGCCAGCGAACTTAGCCGTCGTTGTTGTTCACTTTGCCGAGTAGGATATCTACGGCGCTGAACGGATTTGGCAGAACGCCCGATGGTGATGGAATCTATGAAGTGAGGCCATCGGAATGACGATGCTCCAGCGCGACGATCCGTGCTTCCGCACGCTTCGCTGCGACGAAATCATTACTTACTACGGTCTTGGTGGTGGCCGAGCGCTCGGTGCGCTACTGGGAAGTCACATCCGGTCTGCTCGTCCACGATATCCCCGAGTTCGTGGTCCAGGCGGTCGCCGCCTCCAATCTGGGGACGACGCTTACGCTCTGCCGAGCGTCCGGCGATGGCAAAGATGGTTGCGCTCGGATCGGCGCGAAGTGAGCCGCCGCTTCGCAGCGACTTGCACTTCGCACCGATCCTCACGCTCCAGATGATGGTGTCGAACCGGCTACGCCGCGCGAGCGACCGGCGTGCGAAAGACAGAAGCGGCTGAAACCGTGTTGCAGTTTGCTGGCCGCGAGACCGCAACAGTGGTGATGGCCGGACACTGCAACGTGGCAGAGACAACAAAACCGCCGAAAAGCCGGACATACGGCGGGGCGGGATGGGTGGTAAACTGCAACACGAAGCGAAACCGGACGGTTTGGATCGTCATCACCTGTACGGCGTCGCGGTCGCCGCTGGGCGGCCGTTCGCCGCCCTCTTCGGCGTCGGACAAAAAGCCGATCAGACCGCCGGCGGTCGCGGCGGCACGGCGCGCCCGGCAGTCGTCCTCGTAAGCCCTGGCAAGCCCGCGCAGGGCGTCGAGATTGCCGAGCCGTTCCGCGACGCAGCCCCAGCGCAGGACGGCGTCGGTCACCGACCCGGCAGTGATCGCCACCTCGAGCGCCTCCACCGGCGTCAGGTGCAGCAGCCGGGCGCGTGCAGCGTCCAGGGCGCGCAGAACCGGCGATCTCTCCCGCGCGCGCCGGGCGGCGTCCGGTGCCAGCCACGCCTCCAGCCATTCCGGCTGCCCCTGTGCAGTATCCGGCACTGCGGACAGATGGGCCATCTCGACCATTGCCAGCGTGTCGCCGGGATCGACCAGATAGCGCAGAGCCGCGAGCGCCAGACCGGCCTCCGGCGTTGCGGTCAGCCCGGTGCGCCCGATGGCGACCTTCAGCCCGGCGGCGGCGAAGGCGGCGGCGGCGGACGCGCATCGCTCGTTGGACCGGCACAGCACGGCGATGTCCGATCCGCGAAGCGTGCCATCCTCCCCGCACGCGGCCAGCCGGTTGGCCACGCCGCGCGCGAGTGCGGCCAGCGCCTTGTCCCAACTCCTGCCCTCCAGCGTCCACACTTCCAGCGGCGGTGGCTCCCCCGGCGGGTCGCTGCGGTCGCACTCGCTGACGATGGTCTGGTCCTGCGGGATGCCGGTGGGCGGAAAGGCGGCACCGAACAGGTCGTTGTGGAAGGCCACCAGACCGGGACGGGAGCGGTAGCTGCGCGGAAGCCGTTCCGGCCGGCCGCCTGTTGCCGGCGGCACCTGCGCGACGACGGCGCGGATCAGGTCGGGGTCGGTGCCTCGGAAGCCGTAGATCGCCTGCTTGGCATCGCCGACCCAGACGGAGCGCCGGACGATCCCTGCCAGTTCCAGGAACAGGGCGAGCTGAATCGGACTGGTGTCCTGGAACTCGTCCACCAACGCCAGTTCGAACTGCTCGGCCAGCAGGCTCCGAACATCGGGGCGGCGTAGCAAGGCCAGAGCCTCCTGCTCCTGGTCGACGAAATCGACCAGGCCCTGGGTCCGCTTGAACTCCGCATAATCGGCCATCGCCTCGGCCGCGCAGGTGAACACGCCTTCCACCAGGGCGCGCAGGTCGGCGTGCAGGCGGGGATGGCGCCCATGCGCCTCGGCGGCGGTGACGACCGCTTTCGTCACGCCCCTCCAGCGCGCCCCGGCGTCGAGCTTGGCGAGGCGCACCCAGGCCGCCCAGGCCAGCGGCCGTCCGTTGGCCAGCGCCGCCGCGGCCTCCTTCAGCAGGACGAGCGCTTCCATGGTCTTCTTGACGGTGACCTCGCCACCCCCTTCGATGGCCGACACGGCGTCCTGAACCGCAAAGGCCAGTGCGGCGTCGAGTGCGGCACCATCGGCGGCCGGCGGCGGCAGCAGCGCCAGCAGCCCATCCAGCGAGCGCGCGGCCGACCCCGTCAGATCTGCCGGAGCGATGGCGTTCTGCCGGGCAAAGGCGCTGACCATGCGGACGAGGTCTCGCCAATCCTCCACCCGCAGGCGCCACGCCGCCGGTTCGATGGCCGGGCCGTGGCGGCGGATGACGGTGTCGGCGGCCGAGGCGAACAGAGCGGCCATCCGATCCTCGCCGATCACGTCGGCCACCGGAGAGCGCCCCGCCTCCAGCGCGAAGTCCGACGCGATGTGCCCGAAGACCGCGTTGACCGTTCCGATCGCGCCGGTCAGGGCGTCGCGCGCGGCATCGCCGTGCCCCTCCGCGATCAGGCGCCCGCGCACCCGCTCCAGCAGTTCCGCCGCCGCCTTGCGGGTGAAGGTGGTCGCCAGGATACGCCCAGGCTCCGTCCCGGCCGCGACGGCATCGCGGAAGGCGGTGGCGAGACGATAGGTCTTGCCGGTGCCTGCGCTGGCCGTCACCACGTCGATGGGGGAGAGGGACGGAAAGGACGCAGCGGCAATCGGAGAATCGGTGGTCACGGCTGGTTGCTCCCGACGCCGCACAGGCGTCCGTAATCGCAGATGCGGCAGGGAGGGGTGAGGACGATGGCCGGCGCCCCGGCATCGTCGCCGCCGGTGTCGGCTATGCCCGCAGCCATGATCTCGCCACGGCGCAGGCGGTCGAGCTGGTGGGTCCGGCTGTCCCAGGCGCTCCGCCAGACCTCGGGCAGGTCGCTGCCGGGAATATGGGCGTGGGCTGGAAAAGGCGTCGGACCGGTGAACAGCAGGCGCTGCTGGGCCAACATGAAATAGCCGGCCGGGACGGACGCCCCGTCCCCGCCCACCAGCCGGCCATACACGGCAAGCTGGATGGCGCGGCCTTCGGCGATCTCCTGCCGGCGGTGCTTGTCCGAACCGCTCCATTTCAGGTCGAGGATGACCGGGCTGCCCATGCCGTCCTCCAGAAGCATGTCCACCGTGCCGTCGACGGTAATGCCGCCCGCCAGGCTCTCTTCGAACCCAGCTCGCAGCCGCGCACTGTCAGCCCTGCAGCGCCGATCAGGCCGGCCAGCGTACGCGCCGCATCGGCCACCGCGACGCGGGCGCGTTCCAGCTCCAGCCCCTGCCCCGGCCGCAAAAGCGGTGCCGCCAGCACCGGAAGCAGGCGGTCGAATTGGGCGGCCGCCCGCCGCGCCGCCTCCTCCGCCGGCCAGTCCGGACGCTCGGTGAACAGCTCCGCCAGGACCGCGTGGGCGAGAGTGCCGACCAGCTGCGATCCATCCGGAATCCGGCGCAGGGCGCCCGGCCGGACCCCGGCCGCATACTGCAATGTCCAGGCGAAGGGGCAGCCGAGCAGGCGGTTCAGGCTGGTCGCCGACTCCCGCCCGCGCATCGGCACGGCGTTCGGCGGCACCCGCCACAGGCGGCGCGGTTCGGGCGAACGACCAACCTCGAGACGCGAGCGCTCCACCACCCGCCCGGCCAGCGGCGCGCGGTCCGCCAGCAGCAGGGCGGACGCCTGCACCGCGCAGTCGCGGCCCTGGGTCAGGTCGTGCAGAATCGGCTCGATTTCATGCCAAAGCGGATGGGCCGCCGCCGGTTCCCCGGCAATGGCGCGGGGTTTCACCAGGATCAACCGCTCGGACGCGTTCAGGACCGGCAGGCGCCACGCCCATGCCTCGCGCCGCAACGCCTGCGTCGCCGCTTCCGGCAAACAGCCGGCGGCGGCCAGCGCCGCCCGCTCGGCATTGCTCCACGGCGCGGTGGCCATACCGGTTCCGCCGTCGAGGAAGCCCCACCAGACCACGGCGCGCGCCGGCCCCCAGATTTGCCCCGGTTCGTCCACCACAGTCCAGGGCGCCGCCTCCGCCCCGCCGACCGGCACCGCCGCCCCGTCGGCGATCACCGAATCCAACATGCGGTCGATCTGCGGCTTGGGGATGCGGGCCAGCCCGCTGGCGGCGACCACCTCTGCCATCGCGCCGGCCTGGGCGGCAACCACGGTCAGCATATCGTCGCCCAGCCGGGCGCGTCCGGTTGCCCAATCGGCGACCCGACGGCACAGGGCGACTGCCGCCGGCGCCGGAATGCCATCGGCCTCGGCGATGCGCGGCATCTCCAGCCAGCCGCGCCATACGCGCTCCTCCTCGGCAAGGCGGCGGGCGATGTCCCGTTCCGAAAGGCCGCGCTCTTCAAGGCGGGTACGGCGGCGGCTGAGTGCGCTGCGCCACGCCTCCTGCCAGGCCGGACCTCCGATGCCGGGAGCCTTCTGCAAGGCGGCAGCAAAGATCTCGGCCACGCTCGCGGGGATCGGCGACTGCGGCAGAGTCAGCAACTCCATCAGCCGGTGGACGTCCACCGGCTCCCACGCCGTGGCGAAGGCCAGCGGCAGCACCTGGACGGCGGCTCGCCAGCGCGACCGCCCTGCCCCACCGACGCGCGGCAGACCCAGCCGGTGACACGCCTCGTCGAGCAGCATGGTGCGCTGGCCGCGGATGATCGCGACGCCGTGGTTGCCCCCGGACGCGGCGGCAAGCCAACCGGCCACCGCCTCCGCCGCCAGCCATTCATCGTCGGCCTCCAGCAGCGTGACGGAGCCGTCGCCCCGCCATGCGGACTCTTGGGAAAGGCCGCTCAACCGCCGCCCCAGTGCCGCAAGGTCGCCGTTCCCCGCCGGTTCCGGCAGGTGGCAGGGGCGCACCGCCGTCCCGCCAGCCGCCAGCCGCCGCAGCAGGCGACGCCATGGCTCGGGCAGAAGCTCTTCCGGCGTGGCAAGGCGCAGTTCCGACAGGCGGGTTCGCCGCGGCGACTCCAGCGCGGCGGTGACGGCACGCAGGCGCTCGCCTGGCCCCGGCGCCAGCATTCCCGGCGCTCGCTCCACCTCCGCCAGCGTGTCGAGCCGCCCGCCGTCGCCCGGCACGCCGCCCTGAGCACCACCGTCCCACCCCGCTTCGACCAGGGCATCGCGCCAGCCCAGCAGCATACGGGCGACCGACCAGCCATCGGCCGCCAGCGACCGGCTGAAGAAGCGCCGTCCGTCGTCGACCGCGCGCAGCCGCGCCAGATACTGTGCGATGCGCAGAGCGGGCGAAACCTCCGGCCCGCCAAGCCCGAGCCTGGTTTCCAGGAGGCGGATCAGCCCGGCCGGTCCGACAATGTCGGTGTCCAGGCCGGCGGCCGTCCCGTCACAGGTTTCCGGCCAGCTCGGCCCATCCAGATGCCACCCGAACAATATCCGCATGGGCTCACCCCCGCTCGGCGCCTATGGGGATGGTGATGAGGCAATATGAACAAAAAGTTGAACAAAATCTCATGCTCTGTCGTGACGCATGGTGGCGTTCGACCTTCCGCCACTTTCAGGACGGGTGCTGCATGGCGGGCCGCTCACTCCTTGGCGGCGTCCTCCGGGCCGAACAGGCCAAGTCCGAAATGGCAGTCGGCTCCCAGCGCCAGCGGGCCGTTCAGAGCCACCGGCAGCATGATCCGCAGCCACTGCCCCGGCGCCCCGACACGCGTCCGACGGCGGTGAAACCGCGCAACGGTATGGCCGGCCGCCGGCACCGCGCGGGCGTCGTGCGGCTTGACCCGGACGGCATCGGCTTGGTCCGCCCGGATGAGGCCGCGCAGGACGAGTTCCTTGCGGATCATCGCCTCGGCGTCGAGGCGCCGCTTGGCGTGCCATGGGGCATACCAGGGCGTCAGGCTGGCCCAATCCCTCCCCCAGCCACAAAGGCCGCAGTCGGGAAAGTCCGCCGGCCCGCCGAATCCCTCGAGCGCGACCCGCCATTCCCGCCCATCCGCCAGCCACAGGCGCGTCAGCCGGTCGAGCGCCGCACGCACGGGCGCCGGGAAACCGTGACGGGCGTAAGCGACCAGATGGTCGATGCGCCCGTCGCCATCGTAATCCTCGGCCAGCCAGAAGGCATGGGAATGAGTCGGATCGGCCAAGGGACGGCCGGCGGCGTCATGGCCGCTCAGCGTCGGCGGGACCAGTCCGGGGCGATGCCCCCACATCGCCAGCGCCGCCTGCCGGAACCGCCCGGTGACCAGGGCCGTGTCCTCCACCGGGGGCCGGTCGCGGCCTGCGAGGACGAAGCGCGCCATGGTCGGCAGCGGCGCCGTCGCCATCAGCGCCGGAAGCCCTCCCTCGCCGACCACATGCGGCGACGGCAGGACCAGCGGGCCGACATGCGTCGCGTCCAGTTCGAGTTCGACATGAAGCGCCCCCGCGCCGGCGGCAGGGCGGTGCGGCCAGGGCGCCGGGCGGGAGGCGCGGAAATCGGTGATGCGGTCAGGGGAGATTCCTGCCGCCGAGGCCGCGCGCAGCACGGCCGCTTCGATGGTGCCGAGCGTGGCCTTGCCCACCCCCGGCCGCAGGGCGACGACGCTGCGCCACAGCAGCCCCGTGGCCGGTGACCCGCCTTCGGGCGCGATCGAGGCGCCAAGGAACGGGCTGTCCTCCGGCTCATCCCGCGCCAGCACCAGGGAGCGCCCGTCCACCTCCAGCAAGGCGCAGTCGAGCGCGAAGTCCAGTTCCTCCAGCTTCCGGCCACCGGCGTCGGGCGGCAGAACGGCCAGCAGGCGCCGGACGGCGCCGTCCGCATGCCGGTGCCCGAGCGAAGGCAGAGGGCAGAGCGTCACCAATGCCGACGGGATCTCACCCAGCACGCGCTTCAGCCGCTCCCGAACCACATCGATCAGGCGAGGCAATTTCGCCTCGGGCACCATGACGAACCCGTCCCCGCCGTCGGTGAGACGGTAGGCCAGCCAAGGCACCCCCTTGGCCTCGCCCGGCGCCGCGTAGGGCATGATGGCGAAACCGGTGACGGGTGGCGGGCTGCTCATCGCCCGGCCCCGGCGGTCGAGCCGGGATTGGAAGGCCGCGTGCCGCTCGTCCAAGGCCCGCAGGAAGCCCGGCGCCGGCACCCGCAGCGGCACGGACCCCGCCCCTGGCATCCACAGGGCCCTGCAGTCCGGCGGATCGTCAACGACCGCCCCGTCCGCCGCAACGGCATCCACCCCCCAGCCCAGCGCCGTCACCGAGCGCGCCAGCGCGGCGATCGCGTTCGCCGGTTCCGCGTCGGCCGGGTCCATCGCCCAGCGGTAAACCACCGGCGCATCTTCCACCAGGCTCGCGCGCACGGGCTTCAGCGTGCGCAGCGCTTCGGGCTTCTGCTGGTCCTTCGGCTGCTGCCCCTTGGCCCAGGCCGTCGCCGGCAGGTCGCCGTCGTTGTTTGGCACGGCCAGCGCATAGGCGTTGCCCGACAGCACGGGCGGCGCCTCGATCGTCGGCGCCGGCAGGCCCTCCAGCCACAGCAGGGCTTGCGCGGCGCCCGGCTTCTCCTCCTCCGGCAGGGCCGCGGCGGCGGCGACCAGCGCCTGGAACAGGCGCGCGGGTGACGGCGGCCATTCCCGCCGCCCCTGGTCGCCCTGGCCATGGAAGCGACCATGCAGGAAGCGCACGGTGACCGACAGCCAGAGGCCGCGCTCGGCTCCGGCGGACATCAGGCCCGCCCCTTCTTCGCTTTCTTGTCCTCGCCCATCTTCTCCCGAGCCTTTGCCCCGCTGAACTCGGCGTGCACGGATTCGCCGACACCGAACCGCCCGGCCGCCGCCGTGGCGAAGGCGAGCACCGTCGTGGGCGCGAGGTCGAGCGTCCGGCGGGTGCCATCGGGATGGACCGCCTGCCAGACGGCGTTCGGCTCCTCACGCGGGGTGGTGTCGCGGACGAGTTGGCAGCCCTGGCGGTACCAGCCGTCGAGCGGTACCGTGCCGGCGGCGAGCGCCAGCCCGAGGAGGTAGAGGCGCAGGGACTCGCCCTCCTCCGCATCGCCGCTCCCCGCGCGCAGGCGGCGCAGCGCGGCGAGGTTGACGCTGACCGTGCGCACGATGTCTCCACGGGCGATCACGCCGCCGTGGGTTCCGGTCGACGGCACGGGGTTCAGGCCCCATTCGGCCAGCCGGTCGCGTTCCTTCTTGTCCTGCGGCTCGTCCACCGCGCCGGCCGCCACGTAATCGAGCGCCGGGATGTACTGGGCCGAGCGGGTCAGCACCTCCACATCGTATGCGCGGACCACCGCCGACAGGATGCGTGGCAGCTTCGCCTGGGTGTCGCGGCTGTCCCATGCCCCGAAAACCAGCGAGGTTGGCGCGATCTTCGCCAGCGGGCGGGCGTCCGCCCTGTCGCGCCACGCCCGGAACGCATCGCTCAGGGAGCCGGCCAGCGAGGAGAAGCGCACGACGGCGTCCGCCGCCCGGTGCCCGGCGTCCAGCAGGTCGACGGTCTTGTCGCCGGCGGTCACCGTCACCTTGGGCACCAGCGCGGCGAGCGGCTGGTCCTTGAAAAGCGGTTCGATCCGGTTGGCCTGCGCGCCGTGGCTGTCCACCAGCGCCACGCGCGAACCGTCCGACAGCGGGTCGATGTTGTAGCCCGATCCGCCCTCCTCCCCGGCGAAGGTCGGCGGGAAGAAAGGCTCCCCGCGCCCTTCCGCGGGGGCCAGGAACTCGCGGTAGACCAGCGCGGATGGGGCGTCGGGACCGCTCGCCAGCCAACTCCGGGCGAGGTCTTCGGAAAACGCGAGGGCGTCGGTCATGGCAGGGAATCCTCTCGGGCCTGTTCGAAGAAGAGATAGCTGCCGCGCTTGGCGAGCGGGAAGCGGTAGGGAACGCCGCCGCGCCGGTCGAAACTTCCCACCAGGGCGGCGCGGGCGAGCGGAGCGGGGAGCGGGCGGGCGAACAGCGTGTAGCGCAACGCCCCGCCGGGCAGGCGGCATGGTCTGGCCTCCTGCAGGCCGACGGCGGCCAGCAGTTCGACCAGAGGATAGGTCCGCACCGCATCGCCCTGCTCGTTGGGGGAGTAGCCGGCATCGAGCGCGGTCCAGGCGGAGCGCGGATCGAAGCCGAACCGCCCGGTCATCGGCAGCCCGGCGTCGAACGGAGCGGACAGGGCCTCGTCCGGTATCGAAAAGGCGCCTCGGCGGAACACGTCGAGCAGGGCGTCCGTGATGATACGGGAAGTCTGCTGCCCGGCCCAGGTCTTCACCCTGATGCGGCTGTCCAGATTGGCCCACAGGTCGAGCCGGACGACGGCACCGCCCCCGAGATGAAGGTCGAGCGGGGCCGTGGCCTCCTCCCCGGCGGGCGGGGCCGGCTCCACCCGCGCGTCCCGGAGGGCGTCGAGCACCAGCCGCACCGGATGGGCGTTGCCGGTCTGCTCGATCACGAAGGCGGGAGCCCCCGTCAGGTCGAAACGCCCGGAGGGCTCGGTGTGCGGCGCGATGCGGTCCAGCAACTCCAGCAGGCCGAGGGCGGCGAAGACCTGTCCGGGGTTGCGCGGATCGATGGCAATTGGGGTCGAGAGACGGGTCATGGCGCACAATTCCCGGATTGTTCGCGCGACACCGACCAGTCCGCCGCGCGCAGCACCGCCTCCAGCCACGCCAGCCCCCAGGGGCCGAAGCGGCGTTGCAGCCGGTGGAAGCGCAGAGCCTGCGCGGCATCGGACTCTTCGTGCCGGGAAAGGCTCATGTTCCCGCCCTTCTCGTAGGCATCGCTGTCGAACCAGGGGCGCCCACGCCCGTGATGCGTGGCGATCAGGTGCAGGATCAGGTCGCGTTCGGGATGGTCGGCCAGCGTGCCGTCATCCTCCGCCTTCAACAGGGACGCCAACTCGTGCCGGAAACCGCCGAGCGTCTCGGTTCGCTCCGTACCGCCCGATTTGGCCCAGGCGCGCGCCGGATCGGGGTCGGTGTTGCCGACGGCACGCTGCCAGACCGGGCGCGCCTTGCCCTCGTCATGCCATTCCCCGGCCAGGGCGAGGGCGTCGCACAGCGTCTCCGGCAGACCGAGCCGCGTCGCGAACGCCCGCGCCCGCTCGCCGACGGCCTTGCAGTGCGTGTCCAGCGGCACCGGCACCTGGGAGATCGAGGAGGACTCCTGCACGGCATCGGGTGGCCGGGCCAGATAGACGAGCGCCCGCGGGGAGGACTCGTCCTCGCCGTCCGACACGCCCTCTCCCCGCGGTTTCAGCGGCACGCGGAGCAGGGGGCGGAGGCCGGTGGTCGCGTCCTTCAGCGGTTTGCCCTTGATGGCCTTGGTCTTCTCCGCCGACTGCGGCGACAGCACCCCCACGATAACGCCCGCGGCGTCCACCAGCACGCGCAGTTCGCTCAAATCGGCGACGGCGCGTTCCTCCGGCCCGTCCGGGTCGGCGACGTCCAGGTGTCCGGGCTCCAGCGGAGCGGCGGCGGGATCGAGGTGCCCGTCCCGGCCCAACCCGCCGGCCTGGAGCGGCAGGAACAGCGTGGCGCCGGGCGGCAGGTCGCGCTTCCAGTCCAGATCGCCCAGCGCGGCCACGCGCACCTCCGGCGACTGGCGGGGCGCCGACAGCAGGATGCGCGATGCTTTCTCGTCCCCTTTCAAACGCCGCGTCAGACGGGTCAGGGCGTCGCGCGCAACGGAAATCGGCAGGCGGAGCCGTTCACGCGGGGACAGCCGCATGGCCTCGACGGCGCGCTCCAGCGAACGCGCGGCCAGCCTGTTGGCCGGGTCGGTCAGGCAGGCCACCTCGGCGCGCCAGACCAGCATCACGTCGGGCTCTTCCCCTTCCTCCAGCCCGTGCAGCCAGGGGGCGATCTCCGGCCGGTCGGGGCGGTCGCGGTCGGGCAGGCTGGTCTGGCTCCAGCTTTCCACCAGCGGTGGGGTCAGCGGCAGGATGGCGGGCGCCGGGGTCATGGCGAGCCGCGCCTCCGCCGTCTTCAGACGGGGCGCCATGCGCAGGGGCGAGGCGTCGCCGCCGCCGTCCTCCACGATGACCGTCAGCAGGTCCAGCGTGCGCGCCCGCTGCTCGCCCAGCGGCGTCTTGGGATCGGTGTGCGCGGTGCTCCACAGCACGGCCAGGGTCGCGGCGCCGGTGCCCCGCCGGTTGCCCCGGCCGAAGCGCTGGGCCATGGCGTCGAGCGGCGCCAATTCGGTGACGAGGTGGGTGGCGTCCAGGTCGATGCCGACTTCGCCAGCGGAGGTGGCGACGAGATAGGCCGCTCCGTCCGGCAGCGTATCCGGGTCCTTTGCGCAGAGGGCGCGGAAGATCGGCGACTTCACCAGCAGGTCACGCTCGAACCCGCGCATCCGTCCGGTCAGCACCGCAACCCGCGCATCCCCGACGGAGTCGCGAAGCTTCGCCGCGACAGTCATCGCGGTGTCCGGCCGGTTGGCGAAAACGATGATGCCGCGCACCCCCGCCGCATCGCCCAGCGACAGGGCGTGCGCGGCCATCTCCTCGGCAAGATCGGCGGGCTTGACCTCCCGGAGATTCAGGGTCCGCTTGGCTTCCAGTCGTTGCTTGGCCTCCCCGGCAAGGTGGGCGTTCACGTCGAACAGAGGGGGCGTCTGCGTATCCTCGCCGCGCTGTGTGGCGGACAGGGACAGCACGCGCAACGGCTTGCCCAGGGCACCGCCTCCAGTCTCCTGCTGCATGGCCGCGACGGAGCGGACCAGCGCGTCGAAGGCCGGTTCCAGATGCGCCTCGTCATGGATCACCATGGCGTCCTGCCCGATCAGGCCCGCGTAGAGGGGGCGCAGCCAGCGGTTGGAGCGGTAGGCGGAAAACAGCAGTCGGCTGCCGATCATATCGACGGTACCGACGACGATGGCCGGACGGACCGGGTCGGTCAGCCAATCGCGATTCTCAGCCTTCTGGCCGCGCAGGGTGGACACCAACAGGTCCTTGCCCGACGCAAGCCCAAGCGCGGCACACAGGTCGCGGATGACCGGATTGTCGCTGTCGCACAGCTTTTCGCGCAGCCGTTCCACCTCGTCCGTCGCCTGATCGACCACGGCACGGCGGTTGACGACATAGACGAGGCGGCTCGCAACGGCTACCCCCCGTCCAAGCCGGTGCCAAGCCAGCGCCAGCAGCCACACGGTGATGATCGCCGTCTTGCCGAGCCCCGTCGGCACGTCGACCGGCCCCAAGGGCTCGCCATTGGTCAGCCGACGAAACGCCTCCTCCTGCCAAGGGAAAGGCGAGGCGCCGTTTAGGGCGCGGAAGGCATCAAAGAAATTCGATGAAAGGTTCTGGATATTCATCTGCACGAGCATAGAAGCCCATGAATCCAACGTGCAATGCGGTTTCTGGTCGCATAAAGCAACCCTTCGTAGTCTTATCGCAAAGTGTGGTTCCACGAGCAGCATTGGAACTCACATCAGAATTTTAAGATAGAAACCCCTAAAGTAACGATACGTAAACAATTCTGAATGGATACTCGGAGGCATGTCGATCAAACGGCATGCAATCGTATTCGTTTTCTCACGGATACCCCGATGCATGCCGAATCATTTGTTCGCAAATGGCGCACGACGACTCTGACAGAAAGTCAGGCGGCGCATGAACACTTCTGCGATCTTTGCCGTCTTCTCGACGAACCCACACCGACGCAGGTTGATCCGAGCGGCACGGCCTACTGCTTCGAACGGCGGGTGGCGCAGGCGGACGGGCGGCCCGGCTGGGCCGACGTGTGGCGCAAGGATCGCTTCGCCTGGGAGTACAAGAGTCCCGGCGAGGATCTCGGCAAGGCCTTCGCCCAGTTGCAGCGCTATGCCCCGGCGCTGGGCAATCCGCCGCTGCTGATCGTGTCCGACCTGCGGCGCTTCCGGATCCACACGAACTGGACCTATGTGGTCTCGCAGGTGCATGAGATCGACGCGGCCGACCTGATCGACCCGGACAAGCGGCTGATCCTGAAATGGGCCTTCAGCGATCCCGACCGGTTGAAGCCGGCGCGCACGCGGCAAGCCCTGACCGAGGAGGTCGCCGCCCGCTTCGCCGCCCTCTCCGCACGGCTGGAGCGCCGGGGGCATCCTTCGGGAGACGTGGCGCATTTCCTGATCCGCCTGATCTTCTGCATGTTCGCGGAGAGCGTCGGCCTGCTGCGTGACCGGCTGTTCTCGCGCCTGCTGGACAACACCGTCCATCGGCCGGAGCGCTTCGCCGCCAAGGCGGCCGAGTTGTTCGAGGCGATGCGCACCGGAGGCGAGGTCGGCTTCGAGGAGGTGCAGTGGTTCAACGGCGGCCTGTTCAACGACGCCACCGCCCTGCCGCTTGAGTCCGGTGACATCGTTGCCGTGCAGGAGGAGGCGGCGCTCGACTGGTCGGACATCGACCCGTCGATCATGGGCACGCTGTTCGAGCGCGGCCTGACTCCGGAGCGCCGTGGCGAACTGGCCCGCGCCATCGAACAGCGCGACGCGCACGGGCAGTCGCACGGCGCGGTCGGGGTCTACTACACCCCGGCGGCGATCATCGAACGGTTGATCGAACCGGTGGTCGTCCGTCCGCTCCGCCGCGATTGGGAGCTGGCCCGGACGGCCATCCTCGCCCATCTGGAATCGGCGCGCACCGGCACCCCCACCGCCCGGCAAAGGGCGCGGCGCCGGGCGGAGAAGGCCTTCCACGAATTCCTGGAACGGCTGAGGACCTTTCGCGTGCTGGATCCGGCCTGCGGGTCGGGCAATTTCCTGTATCTCGCGCTGATGGCGCTGAAGGATCTGGAACACGCCGTGCTGGTCGAGGGCGAGGCGATGGGCTTCGGCAGCGCCTTCGCCCTGATCGGGCCGGAGGCGGTGAGGGGCATCGAGATCAACCCGCTGGCGCTGGAACTGGCCCGCGTGTCGGTGTGGATCGGCGAGATCCAGTGGCGCCACCGTCGTGGCCTGGCCCCGCCGAAGGATCCGGTGCTGAAGCCGCTGAAAACGGTCGAGCACGGTAACGCGCTGGTGACGGAGAGCAGCGGCGAAACGCCCTGGCCGCCGGCCGACGCGATCGTCGGCAATCCACCCTTTCTCGGCAACAAGGCGATGCTGCGGGTGCTGGGCGAGTCCGAAACGGCGCGCATTCGGTCTGTCTATGCGGGACGGGTGCCGGATGCCGCCGACCTCGTCTGCTACTGGTTCGAAAAGGCGCGCGCCATGATCGCCGACGGCACCGCCAAACGCGCGGGGTTGGTGTCCACGAACTCCATCCGTGGCGGCGCCAACCGCGCGGTGCTCGACCGCGTCAGCAAGACCGGCACCATCTTCGAGGCTTGGCCCGACGAACCCTGGGAACTGGACGGTGCGGCGGTGCGTGTCTCACTGGTCTGCTTCGGGCCGAAGGGGATGAATGAAACGCCCCGCCTGGACGGCCGCGAGGTGACGGAAATCTTCGCTGACCTGACCGGCGGCGGGGCGGATCTGACCACGGCGAAGCGGCTGAACGAGAACCGCCGGATCGCCCATATCGGCTCAACGAAGAAAGGGCGATTCGAAGCGGACGCGGCAACAGCCCGCGAGTGGTTGAGCGAGCCGCTCAATCCGAACGGACGGCCGAATGCGGACGTGGTGAAGCCTTGGATCAACGGGTTGGATGTGACGCGGCGCCCGCGCGGTCTGTGGATCGTCGATTTCGGTCCGAGCATGCCCGAGCACGAGGCGGCGCTTTTCGCGGGACCGTTCAAGCACGTCGTCACCAACGTCAAGCCGGCCCGCAGCATGGTCCGGAACCCGATGGAACGCCGGCTGTGGTGGCTGCATGCGCGGGCCATCCATGATCTTCGCCAATCCCTGGCCCAATGCTCCCGGTACATTGCAACACCACGCGTCGCCAAACACCGGCTGTTCGCTTGGGTGGAGGGTGCGATCCTGCCCGATTGTCAGATCGTCGCCATCACGCGCGACGACGACACGACGTTCGGCATCCTGCACAGCCGCTTTCACGAACTGTGGGCGCTGAGGCTATGCACATGGCTCGGCATAGGCAACGATCCCCGCTACACGCCCTCCACGACCTTCGAAACCTTCCCCTTCCCCACCGGATTGACGCCCGACCATCCGGCTTCGTCCTACGCCGACGAACCCCGCGCGCGGGTCATCGCCGAGGCGGCGCGGAGGCTGAACGAACTGCGCGATGCGTGGCTGAACCCGCCCGACCTTGTAGACAGGGCGCCCAAGGTGGTGCCGGGCTTTCCCGAGCGGGTCATCCCGCGCGATGCAAAGGCCGCCGCCATTCTGAAGAAACGCACGCTGACCAACCTTTACAACGACCCGCCGGACTGGTTGCGCATGGCGCACCGGGACCTCGATGCCGCGGTGGCCGATGCCTACGGCTGGCCGGCGGACCTCGCGGACGAGGAGGTGCTGCGCCGCCTGCTCGCGCTGAACCTGAAACGGGTGGCCATCCAGGACGATCCGCGCCAGTTCCGCTTCCACTTCGCTCCGGACCAGCTTCGGTTCGCCCTGCACGGTGGCGCGGGCGAGGCGCCGGCGAAGCGCCGCAAGCCGCGCCGGCCGCAGCCGAAACCCGACCGGCGGCAGCGCCATTTCCATTACGTCATCCCCGGCGGCCTGACGGATCGGATGCACACGACCATCCAGGCACGCGTGGCTGTGGCGGCCTGAAGCGGGAGTTGCCTAAAACCGGAGTTACGACCATGACCGACCAGTTGACCCTGCCCCTCCCCGCCCCACCGGAAACCGACCCGGACCTGCTGGTGCCGGCGCGCATGGTGAACGAGTGGGCCTATTGCCCGCGGCTGGCCTATCTGGAATGGGTGGAGGGCGCCTGGGCGGCCAATGCCGACACCGAGGAGGGCAAGCGCGCGCATGCCCGCGTCGATGCCGGCCGAGGCACTCTGCCCCCGCCGGAGGAGGCCGACAGCGCCCCACCCTTCGAAGTGCGCTCGATCGAACTCGCGTCCGACCGTCTGGGGTTGGTCGCCAAGATGGACGTCATCGAGGGCGAGGACGGCGTCGTCACTCCCATTGATTTCAAGAAGGGCAAGCGCCCCCACGTCGAAGGCGGCGCCTACGAGCCGGAGCGCGTGCAGCTGTGTGTCCAGGCGCTGGTGCTGGAGGACAACGGCTATCGCGTTGGTGAGGGATTCCTGTGGTTCGCCGGCAGCCGCGAGCGCGTCCCCGTCGTCTTCGACGAGGAACTCCGCGCCCGCACCCGCGAGGCCGCCTCCGGCCTGCGGCTCGCCGCCGCGGCCCGGCGCGTGCCGCCGCCGCTGGACAACAGCCGCAAATGCGCGCGCTGCTCGCTGCTGCCGATCTGCCTGCCCGACGAGGTCAACCTGTTCCGCAGCGGCGGCGCCCCGCGCACGCCACCGCCCGCCGCCGACTCCGCTCTGCCCCTCTACGTCCAGCAACCGGGCGCCCGCGTCGGCAAGAAGGGCGACCTGCTGGTCATCTCGATCGAGAACGAACCCGACCGCGAGGTGCCCGTCGGCGAGGTATCGGAGCTGGTGCTGGCCGGCCCGGTGTCGCTGTCCACCCCGGCGCTGCACGCCCTGGTCAAGGAGGAGATCCCCATCGCCTGGATGAGCAGCGGATTCTGGTTCATCGCCACCACCGGTGCGCGCGGCCCGCGCAGCGCCCACGCCCGCGAAGGTCAATATGCCGCCCGCGCCGACGCCTTCCGCCGGCTGCTGTTCGCGCGCGATCTGGTTCGCGCCAAGCTGCGCAACCAGCGCACCATCATGCGCCGCAACTGGCGCGGCAACGAGGCCGAGCGCGAGCATGCCACCGAGACACTGAAGCGGCTGGCCGACCGTGCCACCAAGGCTGCCGGTCTGCCCGAGTTGCTGGGTGTGGAGGGCGAAGGGGCGGCAGTGTATTTCCGCGCCCTGCCCGCGCTTTTCACCGACAGGGTGGCCACCCTGCCCACCTTTTCCTTCGAACGGCGGTCGCGCCGCCCGCCCGCCGATCCGGTCAACGCCTGTCTGTCGCTGTGCTACGCCCTGCTGACGCGGACCTGCGCCACGGCGCTGGAGATCGCCGGCCTCGACCCCTGGGCTGGACTCTACCATGCCGATCGCCCGGGCCGGCCGGCGCTGGCGCTGGACTTCATGGAGCCGCTGCGGCCAATCCTGGCGGATTCCACCGTTTTGACCGCGCTGAACAACGGCGAACTGGCCCCGGCCGACTTCATCACCGCCGGGCCGGGCTGCAACCTGACGGCCGGCGGGCGGCGCACGCTGATCCGCGCCTTCGAACGCCGGCTGGACCAGGAAGCATCGCACCCGACCTTCGGCTACCAGATTTCCATGCGGCGCATGCTGCACGTGCAGGCCCGGCTGTTCGCCCGGCACCTGCTGGGCGAGATCGACAGCTATCCACATTATTGCCCGCGATGAGACCTGCACGGGAAGAAGGGAGGCTCGCATGGCCGGCAATGAGCGCCTGTATATCGTGACCTACGACATCAGCGATCCAAAGCGCGGGCGGCGGGTGTTCAAGGCGATGGAGGCCTATGGGCGCTGGCTGCAGTTCTCGGTCTTCCAGTGCCGCCTAACCCCGCGCCGCCGCGCGGCACTGGGCGCCCGGCTGGACGGCATCATCAAGCCGAGTGAGGACCACGTCCTGATCATCGACATCGGCCCGGCCGACGCGGTGGACCCGCGCGTGGAAAGCCTGGGCCGCCCCTTCGAGAGCATCAAGCGCGAAGCGGTTGTGGTGTGACGCCCAAGACGCGTGTAAACTGCGGCACTGCCGAATGCCGCGCGAGCGGTCCGGCACACACGAAATCCCGGGACCCGCTCGCACGGCGTCCGACCATTGATTTCGCAGGGTTTTTGACTTTGTGAAGAACGAAAGGTAACCGTGATTAACGGTTCTCAATGGACTTTCCGCGAACCGCTCGAATCAAGGCCGATTTTCGGCGATAAATCAGGAGGGTACAGAGTACCAGCCTTCCCGGGCGGAAACGCCCGGGCCTCATTGAAGCACGGACGATGAGCGGCTAGAGGCAAAGCGCCGCATTCTGGACGCCTTCCCGGGCGGAAACGCCCGGGCCTCATTGAAGCGCGGCGTCGCTGTGTGGGGTGGCAGTGGCGATCCCGCCGGCCTTCCCGGGCGGAAACGCCCGGGCCTCATTGAAGCGCCGTGGCCTGGACCGACTTCAGATAGTCGATCATGCCTTCCCGGGCGGAAACGCCCGGGCCTCATTGAAGCACCGAAGACTGCCCGCACGGTCGCGGCGCGCTGAAGGCCTTCCCGGGCGGAAACGCCCGGGCCTCATTGAAGCCTCGACGCCCGCACGGACGATGCGGTGCTTGACGCTGGCCTCCTCCAGGCGGCGGGCTCCGGAAGATGACTGAGGCAGCGGCGCAGCAACTGATGGCGCTGGGAGCGGCCAACCGCTCGAACTCCAGCAGGTCGATGACATGGTCGCGCCGGCTGCCGGCCGCCTCCGCGCAGATGAGGATACCGCGGCCATTGGTCGGCGATCGCCGCACCCCCAACCCACACTCGCAGTACGAGTTATTTTTTAGAAACATATCGATTTAGGAGATACATTTCGTCACTTGATTCCAAAAAGGCGCCGATCTATAGATTTATGCAGACGCTGAGTTGCCTCCTCTCTCTTTTCGTAAGAACTCGCCAGAGTAAATATAGAAACGTCCCCACTATAAAAGCTATAATCGAATAACAATTAAAAAATACACCGCCATTCGGCCGTCAGACGAGCTTCACAACAGTATTTTCAATTTATTTACAGATCGGGGTGGCTCATGGCAACCATGACTGCACTTGGTGCCTGCGATCTTTCTGATGGGAAAAATTCACTGTCTGTTTATGCGCTCGATGAGCAAAACGGCGCGTCCAGCGGCTTTGCCATCGTGCTGCACCCGATAGGGGCGACAGTACCGGCCATCGGCGGCCTCGACAATTTTCTCGGCCTCCCCTTCCCGTCGAACGGCGCAGCAGGCTTCAACATTGCCATCGTCTTCTTCGGGGAACCGCTGGCGCTTGCGGCACCCGGCCCGTTCGCATCGGCCAGCGCGGCGGCGCAGGCCTTCGGTGCGTCTCTGGTCGCGCAGATGCAGGCGGTCAGCGGCTTCACCGGCTGCCTGATCCTGTGGGCCGGATCGCTGGGCGCCCTGCCCGCGCCTCCGATCGGCACAGTTCCGATGCTGCGCTTCACCGCCTCCCTCGACGGCTTCGTCGATTCCCTGGCGCTGACCACCACCACGCCGGCCCTCCTCGCGCCCGGCGCCAATGGCACCGGCCTCACCCTGTCGAATGTCGGCGATCCGGTCGAGTTGTCGGCGACCGGCAGCGGCTTCCTGATGACCGGCGGTCAGCTGGTCGTCGCCACCGGCAGCGGCGGCAGTCTGTTCCTGACCAGCGAGATCGCGCTCGCCATTGATGCCTCGGCCGCAGGAACGATGGGCAGCCTGTCCATGACCGTCACCTCGCAAGCCGAATTCGGGCAGACCGCCGCCGGCTTCACCTACGCGGTCCTGCCGCAGCCCACCGCCGGGGCGGCACCGCCGTCCGATGGCGGCATGATCTACAGCTATCCGCTGTTCGACCCGAGCGTCGATTTCACCCACACCAGCGTCGCCGGCACGCTCCTCCTGACGCCGGGCGCGGCGAACGGCGGGACGACGGGACGTTTCGTCTTCGGGTTGGGTGCGCCGGCCCTGACATCCACCTTCCGCACGACGCTGCTAACGCCGGTGACCCTGACCGCGGACGGCAGCACCGGCGGGCTCAGCCTGGGCGGCGCCCCCGACGGCAGCCTGCGCTGGACGCCCACCGGCACCTTCGCCCTCGGGCTGTCCAGCGGATCCGACACGGCTCCGGCGCTGCTGTGCGGCTTGTCCGGTGTGGAGACTGCGGCCCTCACCGCGACCGCGCAGGTCACCTTCGTCCCCGGCAGCCCGGCCACCGTCTGGCAAAGTGCGGCTCCGGCGGCGACCGGGACGCCCGGTTACAGCGCCTGGACTGGCGGCGGGCCACCGCCCTGCACCACGGCTTGGCTCGCGCTGACCGATTCCGCGACCGGGGTCGGGCTGTCCTGGGACGCGCAGTCGGCGGCGGCCCCGCTGTTCGTCGGCTCCGCCAACCCATCCGTCCTCCGGCTGGCGACGCTGGCCACCGGACGGTTTCCCGGCACCGGCTCGCCGGTTCCGATGGTGCCCTACGCCGGCATCGCGGCTGCGCCTGCCGGAAGCGACCTGCCGGGACTTGAAAGCGGCTTCCTCTCGGTGCGGCGCGCCGCGATCATCGCGGCGGCCTCTGCCGCCACGCCGGTCCTCCAGGGTGGAGCATCGACGGCGGTCACCCCTCAGGGCGTCGTCGCCGGCTTCAATCCGGCCACCGGCGCGATGATCTCGCTGACGCTCGCGGCGCAGCAGGGGCCGGACACCGCCGTGTCGGTCGGATTCCAGGCGGTTGGCGGCGGCGCCCTGCCGGCCGCGCTGGCCGATGCGTTCCTGACTCCGCAGCCCTTCGTCGTCATGACCTGCCTGTCCGCGGCCGTCTCCGCATCGGCCACCCTGTCGGCGATGATGAGGCTGGACGGCTGGGCCTTCACCATCCCGCTGCCGACGACCTGCCAGATCGCCGGCGGCACCTTCGGCACCGTTATGCTGTTCAAGGCAGCCGGCTCGCCCCTGTCGCAACTGGTCACGACGCCGGGGTCCTGGTCAGGCTACGCCACCTTCAACGACACTGCCTTCGATCCGACGGGCACGCTGCTGTCGGCGCACCTGTCCCATTACGTCGCCTCGGTGCGGACGAAGTGGAACGGCGGCAAGGGGCCGGCGGCCTACGGGCCGCTGATCGACATCCTGGACGATCCGGCCTGGTCGGGCCTGCTGGTCCTGAAGCCCCAGGTCGACATCGCCGCCTGCGCCGCCAGCCTGACGCCGATCCTGATCGCCACCGGCGTTCCGGCACTCTACGCCGACCATATCGGCGTGTCCTCGACGCAGTTGTCCGGCACCGGAACCGGCACGGCCGAGCAGTTCGCGCAGAACAGCGCGCTGTTCGGTTTCATCGACTATGCGGCCTCCTGCACCCTGCCCAAGGTCGGGCCGGCGCCGCAGCCGGCGGCCGGATCGAACGTCGCCGGCGCCCTGATGACGACCAGCCTGCAGGCGACCTTCGTGAACTCCGCCATGACCGCTTTCGCCAGCGCCGGCGCATTGACGGTCGAAAGCCTGTTCGGCGATGCGGCCGGACAGCCCGGCAGCAGCATTCCCCTGTCCGGGTCGGCGCACAGCGTCGGCGGCACGACCACCTATGCGCTGGCCCCGCCCCCCGGTTCCGTCACCAGCATTCCGCTGGTCAGCGCCGGGATTTCCACGATGGTCGTCAGCGGCGTGACGACCAGCATGCCGACGACAACGTCGATGGTCTTCAGCCTGTCGGGATGGCTGACCACCCCGCCGCCCCCGACGACGCCGTCCGGCGCGCTCGACCTGCTGTCCTACGGCACCATCGCCTTTTCCGGCTATCCCATCACCATGGACTGGTCGGCCAGCCCGGTGACCTTCAACGCGAACCCGGCGGCGGTCCAGTTCGGCACCCTGCCGGGCGCGTCCCTGCCCGCCGCCGGCCTTCCCCTGGCGGCGGCCTACGGCTGCAATTATTACCGCGCTGGCAGCCTCGCCGCGTCGATGCCGGTCGGCGCGCAGGGGATGCTGGTGCAGCCGTCGGGCAGCCCGGCGTCGTTCGGCTACCAGAAGGTCACGGTCACACCCTCCGCCGGAACGGCGCCCGACTACACGAAGCCCTGGCTGGGTCTGGTCCTCGACCTCGATCTCGGCGGCAGCGGTTCGCTGGCCGGAAACACGGTGCTGTCAGCCGATTTCCTCCTGGCCTGGGCCCCGGCCTCGTCGGGGGGAGACGGGCGCTCGCTGGACCTGTGGGTGCGCTTCATCGGGCCGGCGGGGATGCCGCTGGGCCTGACCATCGAAGGCGTCGTGACCATCGGCGCCGCGAGCGCGAGCCTCAGCCAGCAGGCCGGCGCCTATGTCCTCCGCCTTGGCGAGATCGGACTGACCATCCTGTCGAAGACCTTCCCGACCGCCGGCTCGGTCGACCTCTACCTGGCCGGCTTCGCCGGAACCGGGGGAGCGCCGACGCTGGGCTGGTTCGGCGGCTACGCCCGCGCCGCATCGTAATTTCCCGATCGAGGACGCAGCCATGCTCACCATACTCGTCTGGAACATCGAGATGTACGGCGCGAAGTTCACCGCGAACACGCCGGTGGACAATTTGTGCAGGATGATCCGCGACCAGATGATCGCGGCCATCATTCAAGCCTCCGGCGCGCAGGTCGTGATGGTGCAGGAGTTGCGAAAGAACGGCATCGAACGTCTGCCGGTCGTGATCGAGCTATTGAAGGAGTTGGGCCAGACCGACTGGAACTTCGACCTCGTCGAGGGCGCGGTCTTCGACGCAAAGGCCAACTACCCGGATTTCTCGGACCTCTTCTTTTCGCAAAGCGCGAACAACGAAGGTTATGCGGTGCTTTGGCGAAGCGGTTCGGCCACGCTGGGGCCGGTCACCTATCTGGATGGAACGACGACCAAGAACTACGATCAGTCCTATGGCCAGAACTCCACCCATTACGAGAAAACCGCCGGACATGTGATCGCGCTGGCGAACGAAGGCTACACCTTCACCTGGGTTCCCGACGGAAACCAGCTCGGCATCCAGTTCAAAGGGACCAACACCGCGCCGGGTAAGGGATTCATCGGATTTCCCTATTCGAACATTCCCAACATCGTTGGCGACGACACGAAGGACGGCAAGATTCTCAGCCGTTCGAACACCCGCCGGCCCGCCGTCATCTCCATCGCCTACGGTGGAGGCACGGTTCCGGTCGTCGCCTATCACGCCCCGGTGCATCTGAACAGCTGCATCGCCGGGACCCTCGCCGCCCTGGTTGCCAAGGACCTCTGCGACCGGACGGTGACCGGGGCCTACCCGGTCCAGCCAGTTCGCGTTTTCGCCGGCGATCTGAATCTGAAGACGGATTTCAACAACCTGTCGGCCAACGCCGTGGCAACCGGCGCTGGGCTGACCAAGACGATGATCCAGAACGACGGCACCTCGCCGCCGACGATGGTCCGTCCCATGGACTATTTCAACGCGACCTACAACGACGCCAGCTATCTGTACACCTGCCGAGATTATGCGTTCGGCAGCGATGCCGTGACTACGGTCGGCACCTTCGACCCGGTGAGCGCGCTGCGCAACAACCAGACACTTGCGAGAATCTTCATTTCAAATGAAGGCATCATGGAGCTTCTCTTCCATGAACAAAGCTACATAGCTCAACTTCCGCTGCCCCTCCAACCGCTTCAAGGTGGCGACTGGGCAGATGTCCTCACGAAATATCTCAATGTGATGGACGGCACCGTTTCCGATGATGACCAGCAGAATATCTGCTCCGTTTTCTATCGGATATTCGTCAGCGATCACATTCCCGTGCAAATCACCCTGACTTGAGGGCGGAGCAGCAATCATGACCGGCACGAATCTTTCTGCGGCGGTTTGCCAGTCCGTGACCACGGGACAGCCGCCGACCTTCACGCTGGCCGACATCCAGGCGGCCAACACCGCGCCAAACAGCCATGCGCTGGTGACGCTGGACGTCAGCAGCCTGAAGTCGGTCGGATTTCAGCAGATTGCGGGGCTGTTCGCCGGCCATTCGATTCTCGACCTCGTTCCGCCGCAACTGACGAACCTCGTCGACCTGCTCACCGCAGCACTCACGCTCGACAGCGTGTCGTACGAGCTGCTGCCCGACAACTCGCTGGCGACCGTCGCCGTGTCGCTGGGACTGGTGACGCCGCCGACCTTCGCGCTGTTCGGCGATTCCAGCCTGCCGGTGAGCGTCGCCAGCATCGACCTGACGCTCGCCAATCCCGCCGCGTCGCCGACGCTGTCGATGGTGCTGAACGGCACGCTGGCGCTCGGCGCCAAGACGGGCGCACCGGCGCTCAACGTCTCATTGTTCGTGCCGGAGCTGAACCTCGTAGCGGCGATGCCGTCGAGTTTCGCTCCGCTGCCCGCGTCGGATTTCCTGACGCCGCTGGGGATCAGCACCACGCTGTTCGACGCCATGGCGGTGGAGATCTTCAATTTCGAACTGGACGTCCTCAGCGAAGGGCTGATGCTGGAGGTCGGGCTGGTCGATCCGCCATCCCCCGCCGCGAATGCCGACGGCTTCACCATCCAGTCCGTCACCCTCGCGCTGGAGATCGGTTCCGGACAGCTGTCGCTTGCGGTCGCCAGCACCATCCTGGTCGAGGTTGCCGCATCGCAGAAATCACTGGCCTTCGACGCAGATCTGGCGGTGGTCGCCACCCGTACGCCGGGCAGCCCGCTGACGCCGACTTGGACCATCACCGGCGCGCTCGACGTTCCGGCCACGCTGGCGGCGCAGAGGCTGACCGGCACCACGCTGACGCTGACGCAGTTGCTGGCGATCCTCGGCCTGTCGCCGCCCGCCTCCTCCCTGCTGGACACCGATGCGGTGACGCTCGGCACCCTGACGCTGGATTGCCAGTACACGGCAGGCACGGCTCCGCTTTTCGGGCTGTCGGGCAGCGTCGGCGTGGCCTGGGCCGGGCTGGGCGGCGTTACGCTGGACGCCGCCTTCACCTTCAGCCACCAGTCCGGCGCCACCCCGGCGACGCAGGGCAGCGTGACGGTCGATGCCACCATCGACGGCTTCGCGGTGACGCTGGAGTACCAGTTCGGCGGCACGCAGGGCAGCACGCTGAACGCCAGCGCCTTCGGCGGCAAGCTGACCGGCACCTACACTGCCGGCACCGAGACGCTGACGCTGACCTATGCCGCCGGGCAGGCGACGCCGATCACGCTGGCGCAGGTGATCGACGACTTCATCGCGATGTTCTCGGGCGATCAGGGGACGGCCCTGCCGGACCCGTGGGGCAGCTTCTTCGGCGACGTCACCATCCCGCTGGAGTCGGTGTCGATCAGCGTGAATTTCAGCAGCAAGTCCGCGCAGATCACGCTGACGATCGACAACGCCTCGCTGCTCGGGCTGTCGGTCACCGGCGTCACGCTGGGTTACCAGTCGGGCAAGGGCTTCGCCCTGACGGTCCAGGGCGATTTCAGCGACCTCCTCGGCACCGCTTCGCCAAGCTGGGATCCGACCCAGCCCGGCGCGGCGCCGGCGCTTCCCGGCACGCCGTCCGGCAATCTCCAGGTCAACCTTCTGGCCATCGGACAGCACATGACGCTTGGCACGGCCCCGGCCACCGTGTCCGACGCCATCACCGCACTGTCGGCACTGCTGCAGAAGACCGGCGGCGGCACCCTGCCCGGCTTCGATGCCGGCGCCGGATGGACCGTGGCGCTCGACCTGTTGCTGCGCGGGCAGCTGGACATCCAACTGGTCTTCCTGGACGGCACGCCCTCCGGGCTCTATGGCGCCCAGGTGACCGTCACGGCATCCCCGGCCAAGGGCGGCGGCGGGTCCGGCTATCTCAGCCAGCTCGCCGGGCTCCAGGCCGAAATCCAGTACAGCACGATCAGCAGCACGCTTGCCGAATACCAGGGCGTCCTTGTCCCGCCGACGGCCCTGCAACACCTGCAGGTCGGCATGTGTTCGCTGCAGCTGCCGTCGATTTCCGCGCGGTTCTACACCGACGGCGAATTCTACGTCGATCTCGGCTTCCCGACCGGGGGTGACTTCTCGCAATCCTTCGGCATCGCCGCACCGCCCTACCAGGGCTATGGCGGCCTGTATTTCGGACGGCTGAGCCCCAGCCAGGCGAGCAACCTTCCGACGGTCACCGGCGGCTCCTTCAGCACGGAGACGGAGATCGGCATCGGGCTGAAGCTGGGCCTGTACGAGGGCTGGTCGAAAGGGCCGCTGACCGCCAGCCTTTCGGCGACGCTGACCGGCATCTTCCAGGGCGTGTTCGCCGAATACACGGCACAGAGCGGCAGCGGCGCCGGCGGCAGTCAGGAATACTGGTGCATCGAAGCCACCGTGGGGGTCGAGGGCGAGGTCACGGGAAGCGTCGATTTCACGGTGATCGCGGCGTCCCTGGATGTCGCCGTGTCTGTGACGGCCGACGTGCTTGCGACCGCGGGCTATGCCTTCCCGGTGTCCATCGACGCCACGTTGGCGGTGTCGCTGTCGGTGACGATCAACCTCGGCATCGTCCACATCTCGCACAGCTTCGCCTTCAGCACCTCCCTTGCCGAGACGGTGACGATCGGATCGACCCAAGCCAACCTGCCCTGGCCCGCGGCGTCCTCCATCGGTGCGGCGGCGGTCGGCGTGCCGGCAGCCGGCGGCGCAACCGGTACGGCTGCCGCCGGCGGGACTTCCGCGCCAGCCTTCGCCCCCTTCGCCGGCTTCCGGCTGCCGATCGCGCTGTGCGTCACGCCGGTACTGAGCCAGGCCCTGAACGCCCAGCAGGCGGCGGAGTGGGTCTATGTCGCGGAAACCACGCTGCCGGCCAGCCCCGACCAGGGAAGCTCCACCACCGCCGCCACCTTCGACGACTTCGCGCAGCTCGTGGTCGCGTGGTTCGCCCAGGCGGTGTTGGGCAGCTCGGTGCCCGCCGCCGCCGATCCGCGGACGGCCGTCTCCCTGACACTGGCCCAGGTCCAGCAGTTGGAAACCGCGCTGCAGGGAATGCGCAAGACGCCGACCGTCCCGGCGGCGTCCGATGTCCAGGCCTTCTTCGCCGGGAATCTCGCGCTCGGCCTCCAGTCCGTCTTCCAGGCGGCTCCGCAGGGCGGCGGCACACAGCCGGTTCCCACCGTGCCGTTCCCCCTGCCGCCGACCTGCGCGGTGGTCGTCAGCCAGATCTCCACCACCTCCACCTCGCTGCTTCAGGGCCAGCCGCAAGCCGTGCCGGTCGCCGCGGCGCCCGACGGCCCGGCCCCGGCGGTCCTGCGCGACTATCTGATCCTGGTCGCCCTGGCGTCGCTGGGATCGCTCCAGACGGTGGCGACCGCCGAGGCGCAGACGGTGTCGGCCCTCTTCGCCGCACTGGGCGACGCCGCCGACAACATCGCCGGCATGGTGTCGCGCTTCATGCTGCACGGGCAGCAGCTTGCCGGCGGGCCGCTCTACAACGCGACCGGACAGATCTCGGCCCCCTTTACGCCCAACGCCCAGGAAACGCTGACAGTCAGCATCATCTCCCCCACCCCGTCCAGCTACGGCCTGATCTTCCCGAACATCAAGGCCGACGGATCGGGGCAAATCGTACTGGCGTCCAGCGATCCCCAGCCTGTGGTGTATTCCGGCCAGACCGTCAGCGGCTGGGCCGGGCTGGCGCCGACGGAGGGCCCGGCGCTGGCCGCCGGCCTGATGCCGGAGACCGCTACCGTGCAGCGGCGCTACCGCCTGGGCACCGGCACGCAGGTCGTGGCGCAGGCCGTGGGCAGCTCCGTCGCCGTGCTGCGCCCGCTGCCGACCGCCCTTCGGCAGGCGCTGGCGGCAGCCGGCGGGCTGTCCGGTGTGTCACTCACCGACCCGTCGACCGGCGGCGCGGTCGCGGCCTCCGCCTATGGATGGGCGGTCCAGGTGGAATTCAGCATCCGCACCCTTCCTGCCGCCGGCCGGGCGGGCGCCCCGGTCTATGCCGTGCACACGGTGTCCGCCTCCGGTCTCCAGCGGTTGCAGTCGCTCTACGCCGACCTCGGCGCCGCCAACCCGCCGGTGTCGCTGACGGCGCTGACGCTGGCCGTCCCGGTCAAGAGCGCAGGAGCCGAAGCAGGATCGTCGCCCCGGACCGTCGCGGCCCGGCAGGTCGATGTGGGAAGCGGTGGCGCCATCCTCTATCAGTCCCAGCAGGCGGTGCCGGGCACACCCGAGCCCACGGCCTTCATCGCGACCCTGCTGGCCGCCGGGTTGGAGCAGGAACGCGGTTTCATCCTGTATGTCCCGGACCAGAACGGGACGGCGGTGATCCCGCAGAGCCTGTTCGACGGTCACGGCGTGGCGCATCTGACCCTGGTCGCATTGCTGTCGCACGCCACCGCCGCCGACGGCACCGAGACCGTCCGCCCCTACGTCACCGCGATCGTCGCGTCCACCCAGGCGCCGGCTCATCCGCTGTCGGTCACCGCCGCCGCCCTGACCGAGACGGTGCGGCAGGTTCCGCTCGGCTCGGTGCGGATGTGGCAGACCAACAGCACAACGCCGCCCAGCCCGGCCATCGCATACCAGCCGACCATCGACAACCTGTTCAGCCTCGTCGCCTTCTACCCGACGGTGATGGACGGCGCGACGACGATCTACAGCGGCACCACCCCGGTCATCGTCAGCCAGTCCAACAGCGGCCCCAGCGACGGAACCAGCCGGCACAGCGCCACCTTCAGCATCCTGCAGCATGTCGAGGCGACGGCGGTGCAGGCACAGCCGTCCATCCCGTCCCCTGACCTGCCGCAACTATTGTCGCTCGCCGCGGATCCCTACCAGTTCGTCGGCAACGTCTTCTCCGCCCAGGCCAAGTGGGTGGACCTGTTCGGCAACATGCTGCCGGTCAGGAGCGACGCCGGATCGATCGCCGGGCAGGTGCTGCAATGGACCGACTCCCTGATCGGCCTGCAAGGCTGGCCGGGACTGAGCTTCTCGTACAGCTTCGCGACGGCGGCCGGCGGCGACCGGGTCCTCAGCCTGGCACTGAACTGGTCGGAGCCCTCGTCGCTGTCGTCCGAGCGGATGGGGGAGCTGATCGCCACGCTGGTGCGGGCCTACCACCAGCTTGCGCACGTCAATGTGACGCTGTCCACCAGCCTGGTCCCGACGCCGCTGGACACGCTGCTCGAATTCTCCATCCCGCCCGCCCCCACCCCCGGCCCCTACCCTATTCCGCCGCAGA
>NZ_LGQY01000147.1:0-5923 GCF_003116065.1 Azospirillum sp. TSO5
CCTGCGAGACCTCTCCATCGTCAGTGCGGCTGGTCATACGAGGGCGGGCTGCTGCTGACCGCCTTCAAGCTGCTCGGTCACGCTTCCAAGCAAATGACGCTCCGCTACGTACATCTTGCTCCGGATGCTCTGGACGGCGCGATCATGGCGCTCAATACCGGCGCGGCTCCAGCGCCCCACGTGTGAGCACCGGCGCGTCAAGAGAACTGTCCGTGGTGGTTCCTCGATCGACCCCGCTGGAGAGTGCGGTGCTAATGGTGCCGTTCGGACATGTGGCTGCTCACTACCCATCGGTTGCAGTGTCACACTACAGCCAGCGATCTAACACCGACGGGTGCGGGGTTCCTCTCGTCACGGCGTTGATCCATGAACGGTTCGTCGGAAACGTGCGGATGGGAGGCTTGATGCACCAAATTGTTGATCTACCTTTTCCACCAACATTTCTGTGTCCAGATAACCTAACCCGTTCGTGTCAGACGTAGTAATCAAGCGCATTATTCACTGTTGAAGGCCTTACAAAGATTGTGTGACGATTGGCAGCGGCGAACCGTAATGCCAACGCAAAAGTCGTACAACAAAGTGGCTGGTCCGGATGCAACACGCCAAATACCTCAAAGTTGATTTCTCCTGACATGCGCAATCAGGTAGCATGTTGGCGGATCAGCTAACAGATATTGTTAAAGAGATCGCAGAGCCCAATCACCCTCTTCTGCCAACTTAGACGAGGAAGCGATGTCCGGAATAAGTAAAGTTGAGGTGCGTATATTTCCGTTTTTGTCATGGCAGTTTACTTTGGCCGATACAACACACGATGCGACGATATCGGCTAGAAGGCAGGTGCTGCGTTGGGTATCTGAACGGCTTAACGATGCGAAACCACCACAAGACTGTGAAACAGACCCCTCTTTTCACATTTTTGGTGCTGTTGGCGAAGAGGTTCAAGCGCTAACCTCAGGCAATGTATTTGCTATAAAGTATAAGCGCCCTTCTTCTCATGGTCGATCTGGTATCGATGTTGGGGAGATATTTATTGCTCCAGGATCGGTACATATTCGTATCGAGTGGCACACCTTCAGCAATGATTCTGACTGGACCCCACCGTTACCAACCATTGTTAAATGGCTAAATGGGCGCCCTGGCCTGGCCGACGGTGGGCGCCGCCTATCGACCAAACCATTACCGTTAACAAGCGGCAGTTCTTTCGGTGAGTTCTTCGAGTTGGTCACAAACACTAGTAGATTACATCCAATCATTCTGTCTGTTTACCCGGATCAAGGTCTTCCAAGAATTGATCCTCATGAACTTGCTGCTCAGCTTTCCGGCATATGCCATTTTTTCACTTCAAGGCACGCTGAGGCAAATAAAATTATATCGTTGATGGAAAAAGATCTGCCGCCTGATCCGTCAGGCGGAATATTTATATTGTGGCCAACTTTAGTAAATTCGGGACTACGTCAATGGATATCATTTTCTACCTTGAGCGTTGACAGCGAGGGTGAAAGATCTTTGGTGATTCGCCGTATAGCTGCAAGTATAGTTCAATCTCTTAACTCATGCATTCCCCTGTTCGTTCGCCATCGGTCGTTCCAAGACATGCTTAATGAGAACGCCGTTGACTTTGATAGGAGAGGCAGCAAGGAACATGGATCCATTGGTGACAACTGCGACAAATTGAGGAGAGAGCATGATGAATTGAAAAAAGATTATGACGAAATATTAAATGAATACGCAAAATTGAAAAGTGATCTGGAGGATGCCGAGGCGCGCTGCGCTTACTATTACGCTTTATGTAGTGGATAATCAATTGCATATTTAGACCTTATATATAACATTCAGTAATATTCTTTGATGTGCATTGCATGTTCAGGCCTATACCGGATAATACTATGTAATTTAATAGGAGGTACAGCAAAATATCTCAACTGCATTCGTATTGAATTAGCTCCTCTTTGGTCCATATTGATGATGCATGATCAATATGGACGGAGGCTGTATGGACGAAATCAAGCCGAATGACGCGATACTTCGAGAGCTTTGGCGACGCAACGCCCTTCGGCGCGAGGCGAAGCTGCCGCTCATCGATATCGGCGAGGAACTCGACCGCGCCCTCCATCGACGGGCGGTGAACGACTTCTACGCCGCGCGCAAGGCGCTTGATCACTTGCGACCCCACTTGGAGGAGAAGTGGATCGCCCGGCGGCGGCTGCGCGACCCCGGCTACATTCCCAACCACAACACCATCTGGTGCATGATGGCTGGTACCCATGTCACCAAGGTGCCCGACCGGATTTTGTGGATGCGCACCGGGCGCGTTCATCCGGAGTGGTCCGGTAAGGTGATTAACTACGGCGAGGATACTGACGACGTCGAGGAGAATGTATGAGTACCGCAGACCGCTGTGCGGCATTGGGGCGCCCGATCCTGTACCTCGACATTGATGGTACCCTGCTGCGTCGCCGGGCCGAGGTTGCCGGTCTTCGTGACGCATATGAGATCGATCCCGACGCGCTCGGCCTTCTCGCCTGGGTAGTTGAACATTTCGAATGCTGGTGGCTTAGCACTCGTTGCCGCGACGGGAACCCTGAGGGTGCACTTCGAGCGTTTCGCCATGCTCTGGGCGTGACGAAGCTTCCTGAAGAGTGGGCGCGCGTGCTCGGAGTGATCCCTGCGGCGGCATGGTCCGCGTCGAAGGTCGAAGGAATCAACCTGACCTATTCTGCTGGGTGGTTCTGGATCGACGATGCTCCCGGTGCGGCGGACGTTGCCGCTCTGTCCGCCTTGAATGTCGAGGACCACCTGATCCGCATCAATGATCGGGAACAAAGACCGCTGATGCGCGTCAAGGCCGTTCTTGTGCATGGTTGTATGGGAACACCGTTCGTGCTGCCGTGAACAAGGCCCATGGGACAGATGGCGCATACCCGCTGTCGCTATGGTCGTCCACGCAGCGCTGCTGAGCGGCCTCAGCCCCGGTTACCTCTGGGGCGTTCGGCTTCCCATTTTTGTCATCCAACCGCATGGTTCCTCCGGGCGTGGAGCAAAGTGATTGGTCACACATCCGTTGATATCGAAGAGGATGGTCCGATCGTAGGTGTGACGCAGGGCGTAGCCGGTGACCGCGCCGAATGCCGTGACGTGGCCATGGCATCTCTGGTGGTGCGCGCTCACCGACCGGCTGGCCCATGCGATGCGCTCGTTCAGGGTGGATTGTGCCACCTCGTCGGGAAGATCGATGCGCTTCAAGGCGTCATACGCCATGACCGCGACGAAGATCGGGTCCGGAACCCGGCGATCCGTCTCGACCAGTACATACTGGTGGAAGGTTGCGCGATCCCGCTTCTCGCGTTGTCGGGCCGCTCGCGCACGTGCAAGGGCAAGCTCCTCCTGCGTCGCCGCAACAGCTTGGTCAACAACCGCTTGGTCAATTCCGAGCCCGCTGGCGAGCTTGGGGATCAGCATCGGCTCTTCGCCCGTATCAAGGAGGAGATCGACCCGCCGCAGGCCCTTCGTGATGTTGGTGTAGCCGAGACGCCGGGCGAAATCGGCACGGCTCAGTCCCTGGCGGTTCATCTCAGCGAGGATCAACTGTCCAACGGCATACCGCGTGATTCGAAGCCCAGGGGTCAGCACCGGTCCTTTGCCCTTCATCGTGATCTCCTTCGCCCTGTGTGAACAGTCGGCACACGACGACGGTTGCCCGGAAATCGAAAGAGGGCTGCCGATGCGCTTAGTTTGCTCCTTCGGCGTGCATTACGAAAGACACCCGCGCTGGCATTCAATGGGAATGGGTGGGTGCGCCTCATTCCAGCCAGGGAGCGCGAAATATGTCAACGAAGGTGGCGACTCAAAGCCAAGGGGGTAATCGCCACACCCGTTCTGGGCGGAAGCTGATGATGATAGGGCTTCTCGCCACTGTCATCTCCGCGGGCTTCATCATGTACCTGAACGTCACGGCCCGGCAACCAACCGACGCTGACATCCGTGCAGACCTGATCGCGGTGATCCGGGAGGCGGCACCGCGCGAGCGGTTGGAGAAGGAGATCGCCTCTGCTCTGGATCAGGATGCACCCGAACAGGCAGAGGAGTACATCGAGGTCGTTGATCTGATCGGTGTGCCCATCGACCCAGCCCTTCGCACGCGCTTGGCAGAAGAAACCTCAGGCTGGCGAGCAGCGGCGAGAACAACTAGGCGCGCAGCTAAGAGCTTCATGACCGGCGAGGGGGAGGCCCCAGTTGGAATCGCCGCCGCCTTAGCATCCGACCTCACTATGGTGGGCGACGTCCGTGATCTCGCCGGTCAGGCTTCACGGATGCTCAAGGGCGAGACAGTGGACGAGTTGACGCTAGGGCTGTCCATGGCGGGCCTTGCGATGACCGCTGGCACCGTTGTCACGGCGGGCGGCGCTCTGCCCGCCAAAGTGGGCATCTCTTTGGCGAAACTGGCCCGCAAGATGGGCAAGCTGACCGTCAAGTTCCAGGCGGAACTTGGACGCCTCGTGTCTAAGGCCGTCAATATGCCTGGCTTTCGCGAAGCTGTCCGCGACATACCCTGGTACCGGGTGGATGAACTCGCATCAGCAGCTCGCCGTCATGCCGCCGCCGTCAACACCAACGAGGTGCAGAGGGTGCTCACGTCCGTGGGCGAAATCAGCAAGGTGACCACCCCCGCCAAGGCACTCAGGGTTCTGAGCCATGTCGATGATGTGAATGATCTCCAGAACGCCGAACGCGCTGCCAAGGTGCTCGGGAAGCCTGTGAGTGGGGCGTTGCGGCTCACGGGGAAAAAGGTGCTGGCGACCGTGGCTCACGCCACAAAAATTTCGGCAGCAATGATCGGCGCAGTGATCGCCGCTGTTCTTGGCGCTCTGTCGTTCCTGTTCGGGGCATTGACAGCGCTGATCGCAGTTCTACGGCTCGGAAGGCTTGCTCGGTGGATCTTCCGAAGCACTGTGGGCCGTCTCGTGCGTCCGCGAGCGCAGGCTTCGTCGGAAGGGATAAGCTAAGTGACGGTTTTCGGAACGCGCTGAGATGGGTGGCGGCGATGAAGACGACTGCCACGGTGAGCAGCGCGAGTATGATCTGTCCTTCTGCTCCATCTATGATCCGAGTGTTGTTGACGAGTAGCCAGGCGCAGCCGTGTGTATTCCGTCTACGGACCTGTTGGAACGTCTATCTGTCGCGGGGAGGTCGATGCGGACAGCTACGCCGAGACTCTGACGAATGCCAACAATCTACACCCCGGCGTCATACCCTTCCGCCAGTAGCACGCGGGGGAAGGTCGGCGGCCACCCCGGTGAGGGGAGTTGACCATCGAGCCGCAATGTTGACCACGATGAAGGAGGCAGCCGTGATCGACCGCAAGAACGTCAACACCCAGCCTTTCAACCGGACGCGCCACCACGTACTGCTGCCGCATCGAGGCAAGCTGGTGTGGCAGTTTAGGCCTAAGCCGCGCGCTTTCATGCGTTGGGCATGGCACGGCTGCGGTCGCCGTTACCTGCGCACCTACTCGGTGACCCTGCGATGGCAGAGCCATCTCGAAATCAACCGTTGCAAATAGGAGGGCTGAGCTGGTCCCCATCTCCCGGACATTCGGATAAACTTGGTTCGCCCGACGGAAAGGACGGACCTGATGAAGGGGAATCGAAAGCCGTATTCGGTAGAGTTCAAGGCGAAGATGGCGTTGGAGGCGATCCGATGCGACCTAACCGTGTCGCAGCTCGCGGCCAAGCACGGTGTGCACAGACGCTGATCAACACCTGGGAGCGGCAGGTTGTTGAGGGCATGGCGGCGGTGTTCTCGGACGAGGCGGAAGTGGCCCAAGCGTCGCACGCCGCCGAGGTCTGGAGCGCGACAATGAACGTGAAGTGCCAGCGTCATTGAAGGTGAAGTGTGGGGCCGACCGGAGGGCGGGCGAAGCCCG
>NZ_LGQY01000167.1:0-5894 GCF_003116065.1 Azospirillum sp. TSO5
GCGGCCGGAGGCGGAAGTCCTGCGCGGAGAGCGGCATTTTTCCGATCAGGGATTTCCCCAACCCCCGGCCCTCCCCGCCATTTTATTTCCATAAGAATGCTTATGCGTTTTTTGGCGCCGTAGTGGCGGGCCTTACCATCGGCGCGGTGCCCGCTGAACATCCTTGCCCGTTCTGCGGGAACCGCTTGGCCGGGAATCGGTTGATCCAAGCATGACCGTGGCGTCACCGGGTAACCGGCGGCATCACGAACGAAGCGATTGAAGGACCGACATCATGCTCAAGATTCTCGGCTGGGCCATCCTGATCATCTTCATCATCGGCCTGCTGGTCGTCACCGGAATCCTGAAGCTGATCTTCTGACCGAACTTCTGATCCTGACCTGCCCTGCCCGTTCATTCCTCCGCCATCGCCAGGGCGCGGCGCAGGTGGGTGCGGCAGTCGGCGACCATGCGGCGGATCAGGTCGTCGCAGGTCGGGATGTCGTCGATCAGGCCGATCACCATGCCGGCCGAAACCACCCCATCCTGGACATTGCCGGACTGGAGCGCGGTACGGCCGCGCTGGCCGGCGACGAGCGGCCGAACCTCTTCGAACTGTGCGCCGCCGGGACGTTTTTCCAGCGCGACGACCTCGTCCGACACGGCGTTTTTGAACACGCGGGCGGTGTTGCGCATGCTGCGCAGGATCAGGTTGGTGTCGCGCTCGCCGGCGGCGACCAGCGCCTGCTTGATGCTGTCATGCACCGGCGCCTCGCGCGTGCAGAGAAAGCGCGTGCCCATATTGACGCCCTGGGCGCCGAGGGCCAGCGCGGCGGCCATGCCGCGCCCGTCGGCGATCCCGCCCGAGGCGATCACCGGAATACGCAAGGCCCGCACCGCGGCGGGGATCAGGATCAGACCGGGGATGTCGTCCTCGCCCGGATGCCCGGCGCATTCGAAGCCGTCGATGCTGATGATGTCCACACCCGCCCGCTCGGCGCTCAGTGCGTGGCGGACACTGGTGCATTTGTGCAGGATGCGGATGTCGTGCGCCTTCATCCGCTCGACGAAGGCGCGCGGGCTGTTGCCGGCGGTCTCCACGATGGTGATGCCGCTGTCGATGATGACGTCGAGATAGCGCTCGTAGGGCGGCGGTGTTACCGCCGGCAGCATGGTCAGGTTGACGCCGAAGGGACGGTCGGTCATCGCGCGGCAGCGTGCGATCTCGCGAGCCAGATCCTCGGGCGTCGGCTGGGTCAGCGCAGTCAGGATGCCGAGCCCGCCGGCATTCGACACTGCGGCGGCCAGTTCGGCCAGCCCGACCCACTGCATCCCACCCTGTACGATCGGGTAATCGATGCCGAGCAGGCGCGTCACCTCGGTTTTCATGGCGTCCCCTTCCCCACCCGTCCCATTGGCCGCTGACAGTCCCGGAGTCCCTACGGCATGCTTTCTTATAAGCGGAACCAAGCTTGATTGCGGAATATGATCTTCGACGTATGATAAAAGAGCAGGGTATTGGAAAATCTGAGGACAAGCAAAAAACTTAACCTATGATAATGAAAGTATAGGGTCTAAAGGGACATGCTGTCGCCTCGTTCACCTCAAGGCGGTGCGCGCGGCGGACGCAGGGTTTCTATACCGCTGATTATGCTGAATACCGCTGGAAGCCATCGGCATATGTCAGTGGAACCCGATTGAAGCGGGTCCGTTTCGGCAAGAGCCCGGCGGATTCGTGACCGAGATGAGCAAAGGACGACCGTGACGCCTGCAACCGGACCTGAACCGTGGCCCCCGACCATGGCGGGCACGCTTGATCTCGACGCCTGCGCGCGCGAACCGATTCACATCCCCGGCAGCATCCAGCCGCACGGCCATCTCCTGGCTATTGATGCGGACAGCCTTCGTCTCGTCTGCGCCAGCGCGGAAGCGGGCGCGGTGTTGAACCGTCCGCCGACCGATGCGTTCGGCATGCCGGTCGACCAGCTGATCGACGCCGGCTCCCTTGCTTCGCTGCTCCGCGGGCTGCGTGCCGCCCCTGCCGAACCGGTGCAGCTGGACATCCTGCACCTGCGCGGCGGCGGGGATTTCCAGGCGATCGCCCACCGCTCCGGCGATCTGGTGATCCTGGAGCTGGAGGAACTGCCCGCCACCGGCGCCGGCACGCTGGAGGCGCTGTATCCGCAGATGCGCGAAGGCATCCGCCGCATGCAGGCGGCCCATGACTTCGACGCCCTGCTGGCCAGCACCGCGGAGGAGGTGCGGGCGCTGACCGGCTTCGACCGTGTGCTGATTTACCGCTTCGACGAACAATGGAACGGCACCGTCATCGCGGAGGACGGCAACGGCCGCCTGCCCTCCTACCGCGGCCTGCGCTTTCCGGCCTCCGACATCCCGCAGCAGGCCCGGCGGCTCTACGCGCTGAATCGCCTGCGGCTGATCGCAGACACCCGTTATCAGCCGGTTCCGATTCTGTCCGACAGGCGGGATGCGCCGCCGCTGGATCTCACCTTTTCCGTGCTGCGCAGCGTGTCGCCGGTCCATCTGGAATATATGCGCAACATGGGCACGCCGGCCTCGATGTCGATCTCGGTCATGGACGGCGACCGGCTGTGGGGCTTGATCTCCTGCCACAATGCCGAGCCGCGGCAGGTCTCCTTCGCGGTGCGCACCGCCTGCGACCTGCTGGGGCAGGTGCTGTCCAGCCAGATGATCGCGCTGGAACGGGCGCTGGATGCCGACCACCGAATCCGCTCCAAGAGCACCCAGGCGCGGCTGCTCGCCCATATGGCGGCGGCTGAGCATTTCATCGATGGCCTCAGCGAGGATCGCGAGGATCTGCTGGCCCTGGTCAATGCCGACGGCGCCGCGATTCTGTTCGACGGCGATTGCCGGCTGATCGGCCGCACCCCGCCGCAGGAGGTGGTCGAGGCCATCGCCGCGGAACTGGCCGGCCAGGGCATCAAGGATCTGTTCGCCAGCCACCAGCTTCCCCTCGAGATCCCGGCCGCCGCCGGGATGGATCGGACCGCCAGCGGCCTGCTGGCGATCTCCATCTCGCAGCTCCATCCCAGCTATCTGCTGTGGTTCCGGCCGGAGATCGTGCAGTCCATCGACTGGGCCGGCGATCCCAACAAGCCGCTCGACTCCAGCGGCCGGCTCTCTCCCCGCAATTCCTTCGAAGCCTGGAAGGAGACGGTGCGCGGCCAGTCCCTGCCCTGGCGCCATGGCGAGATCGAGGCGGCCGGCGATTTCCGCAACGCCATCGTCAGCATCGTGCTGCGCAAGGCGGAGGAGATGGCCGCCCTGAACGAGGAGCTTCGCCGCAGCAACGGCGAACTGGCCGCTTTCTCCTACTCGGTCTCGCACGACCTGCGGGCACCTTTCCGCCACGTCACCAGCTATGCCGAACTTCTGCGCTCCCGCGCCGCCGACAAGCTGAACGAGCGGGAGCGCCACTATCTGGACAGCATCATCGAGGCGGCGAGTTCGGCCGGCCGGCTTGTCGACGGGCTTCTGCATTTCTCGCAGCTGGGCCGCACCACGCTGGCACGGGTGGAGGTCGATGTCGGCCGGCTGGTCGAGGAAGTGCGCCACCTGCTGGAACCGGACCTGCAGGGCCGCGACGTGCGCTGGACCGTGCATCCGCTCCCCAACGTCAACGGCGACCCGACGATGCTGCGGCTGGTGGTGCAGAACCTGCTGTCGAACGCCATCAAATACACCCGCGACCGCGCCGCGCCGGAGATCGAGGTGGGCTGCCGCACCACCGCCGACGCGCATGAGTTCTACGTGCGCGATAATGGCCGTGGATTCGATATGGCCTATGCCGGTAAGCTCTTCGGCGTATTCCACCGCCTGCATCGCGAGGAGGAGTTCGAGGGTATCGGCATCGGCCTCGCCAATGTCCGCCGCATCGTGGAGCGCCACGGCGGACGGGTCTGGGCGGAGGGCAGGCTGGACCACGGTGCGACCTTCCATTTCTCCCTGCCGCGGTCATCAGCCGCCGAATCGAGGTAGCCCCATGGCCAAGCTGAAACCGATCCTGCTGGTCGAGGACAACCCGAAGGACCTGGAGCTGACGCTGGAGGCCTTCGCCGAGGCCCAGCTCGCCAACGACATTGTCGTCGCCCGCGACGGGGCGGAGGCGCTGTCCTACCTGTTCCACGAGGATGGGCAGGCGGTGTCGAAGCCGACCGACCCGAAATATCCGGCCGTCATCATCCTCGACATCAAGCTGCCGAAGGTGGACGGGATAGAAGTGCTGCAGCGGATCAAGGCCAACGACAGCACCCGCGCCATTCCCGTCGTCATGCTGACCTCGTCCAAGGAGGAACAGGACCTCGTCCGCAGCTACCGGCTGGGGGTGAACGCCTTCGTGGTCAAGCCGGTCGGGTTCAAGGAGTTTTTCGACGCGATCCGCGACATCGGAAGTTTCTGGGCGATCCTGAACGAGCCGCCGCCCGGATGTCATCCCCGCAGGCCGCGCGGCAGCTGATGGCGCAGGTGATGGAACCTTTCGCCGGCCAGTCCGCCGGTTCTCCCTTGGCCGGCTCCCCCTTCACGGACAGTGGGCCGGCCGATCCGGGCCGGCCGATCCCGTGCCGTGTCCTGCTGCTGGAGGACAGCGGCATGGACGCCGATCTGGTGCGCGAACATCTGATGATGATCGACGACCACGCGTTCGACATTCACCGGGTCGAGACGCGGCAGGCCTTCATCGACGCCATCGCCGACGGCGGTCCCTACGACCTGATCCTGTCGGACTTCGACCTGCCGGATTTCGACGGCATGTCGGCGCTGGCGATCGCGCGTGACCGGCTGCCCCGTGTCCCCTTCATCTTCGTGTCCGGCATGCTGGGCGAGGAGAACGCCATCGAGGCGCTGAAGAAGGGCGCCACCGACTATGTGGTGAAGCTGCGCATGGAGCGCCTGCAGGTCGTGGTCCGCCGCGCCCTGGTGGAGGCGCGCGACCGCAACGAGTTGGCCGACAAGCGGGCGGCCCTGGCCGAGAGCGAGGCGCGTCTGCGCTTCGCGCTGGAGGCCGGGCGGCTGGGGTCCTGGGAGCTGACACTGGCGACCAACCAACTGCGTGTCTCGTCGATCTGCGCCGCGAATCTGGGGCTTTCCGATCCGGCCGATATCGCGACTTATGACCGGCTGCTGGAGCGCGTCCATCCCGACGACCGCGACTCTCAGCAGGCGATGGTCCGGCAGGCGGTGACCAGCGGTTTGCCGCTGGATATGGAATACCGCACGATCTGGCCCGACGGCAGCCTCCAATGGGTCCAGGTGCGTGGCCGCGCGATCTACGACAAGAACGGCACGCCGACCGGTCTGGCCGGCGTCTCGCTCAACATCACCGACCGCAAGAAGGCCGAGGAGCGACAGCTCCTGCTGCTGGAGGAGCTGAACCACCGGGTCAAGAACACGCTGGCGATGGTGCAGTCGATCGCCAAGCAGACCCTGCGCGCTGCCCCTTCGGTGGAAGCCTTCCCCGATGCCTTCCAGTCGCGGCTGCGTGCCCTGGCCCAGGCTCACGACCTGCTGACCCGCCGCCATTGGCAGGGCGCCTCGCTGAGCGAGATCGCCGCCCTGACGCTGGAGCCCCATGTCGATGCCGGCCGCGTCAGGGTCGGCGGCCCGCCGGTCAACCTGACCACCGGCGTGGCGGTGTCGCTGCACCTCGCCTTCCACGAACTCGCCACCAACGCCGCGAAATACGGCGCCCTGTCGGCGGAGAGCGGTCGCATCGATCTGGATTGGGAGATCACGCCGCCTGCCGGGCCGGCTGCACGGGATGGGTTGGCGAGCCATGCCGGCTCCGGGCATTCCTCCCGCACCGCCGCGGGCGCGCTGGTGCTGCGCTGGCGCGAGAGCGGCGGGCCGCCGGGGGTGCCGCCGACCCCTCGCGG
>NZ_LGQY01000171.1:0-5805 GCF_003116065.1 Azospirillum sp. TSO5
ACCGCTAACATGGCGCCACTGGTGGTGCCCACCGACGGCGGTGACATTCTGACAGGACGCGCCGGCGATTGGCTCCTCCAGTATGGTAAAAACAGCTTTGGCGTTATTTCGAACAGAATTTTCCATGAGACTTATAAAGTAACCAAAGGAGACGCGGTATGATCGGTCCGGAGCAGTCCCGGGAAATTCGAGTGTTTTTGTCCTCAACCTTCAAGGATATGAATGCTGAGCGAGATCACCTTCTGACTCAGGTATTTCCTCTTGTGCGCAGCCGCTGTGCCGAGCGTGGTGTCGGTTTCACTGAGATCGATCTGCGCTGGGGTGTCACTGAAGAGGAAGCGAAGAATGGTTACACAGTTGAAATTTGTTTAGCTGAGATTGACCGTTGCCGCGACTATCCTCCCTTCTTCATTGGGTTCCTTGGCGAGCGCTATGGCTGGATCCCCCTCTTTGAAGATCTAGTTAGCTATTGGAAGTCCCGGCCGGACAGCCCATACCGGCAAGCTATCGAAGGTGCTCTGGAGCAGAGAATTAGCGTCACCGAATTGGAGATGCGCTTCGGCGTCCTCGATCGGCCTGAAATGCAAGAACATGCGCACTTCTTTCTACGCTCTCCCAGTCTCACCGAGTACCTTTTAGCATCAACAAAAGGAGGTCAATACGACGATTTCTTTGATGCTTCTGGTGGACGCCTGACCGCGCTTAAGAATTTATTGCGCACTTCTGGGCGTATAGCCATCGACGGGTATGCCGACGTCGCCGCATTTGGCGATCGGGTCCAGGCCATCCTGCTTGACGAACTCGACCGGCGATTCCCGGCTGAAGAAGTTGGTAATATTTTCTCTAATCGCGCCCATGCCCACGCTCTCTTCGCCCAAGCGCGCAGGCAAGGATATGTCCCTCTCGCCGGGTTGCGGGACCAAATTGGCAACCGGGTGAAGGCTCACATCGCCGGAGAATTTTCTGGTCCATTGTTGTTGCGTGGTATCTCGGGCCTAGGTAAGAGCTCGTTGATGGCTGATCTTGAGGCTTCGCTGCGCACTGGAATGGGCGCTCAGGTGATTGCCCACTACGTCGGTGCCGATGGTCAGCACGGCGCGGAGGCGTGGCGTGATGGCGTCTTGGATCGACTTCGTTCGATGATTTCCGAATTGCCAGCACTGCCTACCGATGATGAGGCTCGCTGGAAGGTCATGCCATCTTGGCTGGACCAAATCTACCGAACGAACGGAAGTCCAGTTGTTCTCTTGTTAGATGCGGTGGATCAATTTACTGGCGCCGCTGAGGCGATCCAGCGCTTAGGAGAGATGCTTTGGCCCGCCGGCACGGCGCTGCTCGCTAGCGCAACCCCAGCGGTCGACAATGATCTAGGAGTCGGCGTCTGGGAAATTGTAGATCTTCGCGCTCCTAAAGAACTAGAAATTCGTGCGATTATCACTGCCTTCGCCAGCGCTTACCGAAAAATTTTGCCGCCGAAGCCTTTAGAAATGATCACAAGAGCTCCGCAGGCGAGGGTGCCGTTGTACTTGAGAATGCTTCTTGAGTACCTGCGGGTTCACAGCCGACACGAAGGGTTAGTGAATGATGTCGAAGTAGCGCTGACCAAGCCGGACGCTGCGTCACTTTTTGAATTTCTGCTAAAAGTCTGGGATCGGGATTACGGCGATGAGCTTTCTCACTTCGGGTTGGCAAGTAAAATGGCTGCCTTGCTGGCGGCCAGCCGACAAGGATTGAGTGAGCTGGAGCTTGCCGACCTCCTGGCGGCGCCAAAGGATCCGCTTGCCGCCGACAGTGAACGACCACGTGTGCCTAAGGCTCGTCTGGCAGGGCTTCTCTCCGTGTTACGTCCATACTTGTTGCGTAATGCTGGACGGGAGACGCTGATGCATACTGCGTTGGTTCGGGGTGCGTTGCCAACTTATGTGAAGCTGTCAACGCGTCAGCATCTTTTGCAGCACTTTGCCGGTGCGGAAAGCCCCGCGCTTGCCGAGCGGGTTCACCAGCGGTTGGCCATTTTGGAGGAAGGGCTCAGCACTGAGGAAATCTATTCCAAGATGGCGTTGGCCGCTGAACTCTTTGATTTGCCCTCAATGATACGGCTTTGGGAGGAGGATAAAAAGCTTCTGAGCCGATGTTTGACAGCTATCGGCGCTGGAAACAATGAGATAGGGCCAGAAGCAGAGATGCTTGGTCAAAGATGGTTGATGTTTTCGGGTGGATCACACGCCATTGTTGACCAGATATGCGGAAATAATGAAATATTAGGTTGGTTTGTTGAACTATCATTTAATAATCTTGCCGAAGTTTTGTGTGACGTTATTATAAAAATACAGAAATATACGTGCGACAATAATTATATGAGCTTGGCGCCTCCGTTGAATTATCGAGGAATGGTGCATTACGCCCGTGGCGATTTCGAAGGAGCAGAGAAACATTTCGCAGGTGCTCTTGAAGCTATGCGAGAGGAGGCAATTCCAAATTTGATAGAAGTTGCTTCTGTTCTAAACAACATTTCAGCTGTCTATTGGTCTCAAGGAAATTTTGGCATGGCTGAGCAGTCAATAACCGATTCTCTGAACATATGTCGAGAGAACCTGCCTCCTGATCACCCCGATATCGCAACTAGGCTCGGCAATCTGGGGGCGATATATATTGACTTGCACCAATTCGACACCGCGGAGGCGTTGTTGAAGGAGGCTCTGGATATCCGTCGCCAATCGCTTCCGCCTGGGCACCCTGACATTGCTAACAGTCTCAATAGCTTAGCAAGTCTCTACAGGTCCCAAGAGAAACTTGATATCGCAGAATCTTTGTACGAAGAAGCTTTTGATATTATGCGCAGAACGCTTCCGCCAGGACACCCAAGTATTGCATACAGCCTCAATAATTTGGCGCTCCTGTATGAAGACCAAGGCAAGCCTAAGCCTGCCGAACGCTTATTGCAAAAGGCTCTTAACAGCTTCCGGCAATCCCTTCCGCCGGAACATCCCGGCATTGCCGCAACCCTAATTAATCTATCCTCCCTCTATGAGAGTCGAGGTGAGTTCGATAATGCAGAACTGGCACTACAAGAAGCTCTGTTGCGACTGCGCAAAACCTTTCCTTCCGGCAGCCCAAAAACTGCAATCACCCTAAGCAACCTCGCTAGCCTCTATAAGAAGCAGGACAAGCTAGCTGCTGCGGGAATGCTATACAATGAAGCTTTAAATATTCAGCGCGCAACGCTTCCGCCAGCGCACCCCGATATTGCTAATGCACTCAGAAGTTTGGCCGACATTTATCGCGCTCAAAATCAATTTGATGCGGCCGAGCAATTGTATAAAGAGGCAGTAGGTATTCTCCGCCGAGTCGATATCGCGGAGCATACTGAATTTGCAAGCTGTCTGAATAATCTAGCTGAAATTTACCGAGAAGAAAAAAACTTTGATGCCGCAGAGCCGCTTTACGTTGAGGCACTGCGCGCCCTTCGTCAGGCGCCCTCTCCATATCCACTTGAAATTGCACATTGTCTTAATAACATGGGTCTCCTCTACTATGAAAAGGGTGAAATGGATGCTGCGGAAAATCTATGTGAAGAGGCCCTATGCATCCGTTGCGAATTGCTGCCTCCAGATGCGCCAGAGCTTGCGAGTAGCTTCAACAACCTTGCTCTTCTATACCATAGTCAAGGCAAGTTGGACGATGCAGCGCGATTGTACAATAAAGCTTTGATTATACTTCGAAAGGCTCTTCCTTCGAGGCGGTCCAATATCTTAACAAGTATTGGCAACTTGGCTAAGGTCTACCAGCAGCAAGGCAAATTACACGCTGTGGAACCACTGTACGAAGAGGCGCTAACCATTAACCGTCAGCTGCTACCGGCGGGCGATACCGAAATCGCCGCCAGCCTCAATAACCTAGCTGCTCTACGCTGGACCTTGGGCAAGTTTGACGCTATAGAACCGCTGCTGCAAGAGGCCCTAGTTATCCTCCGTCAAGCCCTTCCACCGGAGCATCCTAGTATCGCCGCAATCGTGAACAACTTAGAGCACCTAAACAAACGGCATTTAGGCTAGAGCGGATTGATCGGCATCTGAATCGGAGGATTCCCCCGAGCTGGCATTTATGATTCAAGCTTCGGACTGGTTGAGGGAGGCCGGTTCGGATGGGGAAAGCACTGTCGGTCGATCTTCGTCGGCGCGTGGTGGAGGCGGTTGCGGCTGGAGCGTCTTGCCGTGCGGCAGCTGCGCGCTTCGAGGTTGGGGTTTCCTCGGCGATCCGCTGGGTTGCCCGTGCGCGGACACGCGGCGATCTGACCCCGGATAAGCGTGGTGGCAATGTCCGCTCGCATCGGATTGAGCAACCGTCTTAATGACGAAACGTGCTTGAACCGGATGTGCTCCGCGTCAAGGCTCGCGCGGACGTGCGCCCGCCCTTCGGGCGGCTGCGGCCTTGACCCGTCCGCGCACCCGGTTCATTGGGTTTGGTAAGCGGTCGGCGGCGAGCGCCGACCGCCGGCATCGTCAGGCGGTTTTGATCTCCCAGTTCCGTCCCTTTGCGAGCATAGCGTTGAGGCGGACGATCAGCTTGTGCATGCAGGCGACGAGAGCCAACTTCGGCGGCTTTCCGCGCTTGGTCAGTTGGGCATAGTGGTCGGCGATCACGCCGGTGGTATGGAGGGCTGCGACGGCGGCGGCCATGTAGAGGATTCGCCGAACATCGGGGCGGCCGCCACTGATACGACGGCGGCCATGCGCTTGCCCGCTGTCATGATCGAAGGGCGCAACGCCGACCAGGGCGGCGACCTTCCGACCGGTCGTGTGGCCCAGTTCCGGGAGCAAAGCGGCGAGGCCGATCGCCACCACCGGTCCGACCCCGGGAGCAGTCTGGAGCGCAGCCACGGTTTCAGCCATCACCGGCACGGTGGCGAGCGTGCGCTCGATCGCGGCTTCCAGCGTGGTCAGCGCCTCGGTCAAAGCGTCAATGGCCTCTTCCAGCGCCGCTTTGGCTGCCGCCGGAGCGGAGATCAAGGCGCGGCGCAGATCGCCTCGCTTGTCGACGAGCAGACGACGCGCCTTTACCAAGCCGGCCAATTCTTCGCGGGTTGGATCCACCGGCGTGGCGGTCGACGCAGCCCCGGGGGAGTGTCAGGAATTCCGTGCTTGGCGGGGCGTGTTGAGTATCAGGCGTTCATCGCCTTTGCGAAGCGCTCTCCGAAGATGACGGCCATCTGTGCCTTTGCCGCCGTCCACTCCCGCGGCGGCATCTTCCAGTCTTTCTCAGCGCGGTTCAAGACGAGAAACAGGAGCTTCAGCGCTGCCTCGTCAGTGGGGAAATGCCCCCTGGCCCGCACCGCCCGGCGCAGCTTCGAGTTGAGAGCCTCAATGGAATTCGTTGTGTACAGGATGCGCCGGACTTCGCGGGGGAAGGCAAAGAAGGGAATGACCTCCTGCCACGCCCGCCGCCACGCCTTGCCGATGGCCGCGTATTTCTCGCCCCAGGGGCCGTCTTCGAAGGCGCTCAGTGCCACCTCTGCAGCCTTGTCGTCGACGGCGTCGTAGACCGTCTTCAGCGCCGCGGCGATGGCCTTGCGGTCCTTCCAGGACGCGAACTCCATACTGTGGCGAAGCAGGTGAACGATGCAGGTCTGGACAATCGTCTCCGGATAGGCAGCGGCGATCGCCTCGGGGAAGCCCTTCAGCCCATCAACCACCGCCAGGAGGATGTCCTCCACACCGCGGTTCTTCGTAAGCGGAGCGTGATCGCACCGGATCAGGCGTTGACGGCGGGCTTCCAGTTCCAGGGGAGCAGATCGGCAAGGCGTGC
>NZ_LGQY01000113.1:0-5588 GCF_003116065.1 Azospirillum sp. TSO5
CCAAGGCCGCAACGGCTACCAACTGCCGCCGCCTGCGCATCCCTTCTCACAACACGGTATAAACTTGTCAAAGAACCCGCGGCACTGAAACATGCCGCACCGGCCAATCCACCGCATCCCCTCTTCGGAGGATCGGACCAGAGTGACCTGAGAATTTCGATCGAAGCCGGAAGATTAAACAGCTAAGCTGCTGTTTTCTTTATCCGTTTCTGCCGCCAGCGCCGCGCCTCAATCAGCGCCCCGCCGTCGGTGGAGCGGGTTATAGGCGTCCTCCCCCAAACCACGCAAGCGCTTTTTTCGTCGCCTCGTCATTTTTTCGTAAACCCCGATGGAAGCGCGGTCCGTAGAGTGGCGCATCGTTTCGTTGCGAGCGCAGGACCATGCGGAGCTTCCGTCTTCTCCATACCGCCGACTGGCATCTCGGCCAGACGCTGCACGGCATCCCCCGCGATGCCGAGCATGCCTGCTTCCTTGACTGGCTGATCGACCGCATCGGCGAGCATCGGGTGGATGCGCTGGTGATCGCCGGCGATGTCTTCGATGGGCAGAATCCGCCGATCCCGGCACTGGCACTCTTCTACCGGTTCGTCGCGCGGGTGAAGGCTCTGCATCCACGGCTGGACATCGTGGTGGTCGCCGGCAACCACGACAGCGCCAGCCGGCTGGAAGCTCCGTCGCCACTGATGACCGAGATGGGCGTGCGGGTGATCGGCACCCTGCCCTCTTCGGCCGATGGGATGTTCGACCCGTCCCCCCTGATTGTGCCGCTGCGCGATGCCGATGGGACCGTCGCGGCGCACTGCGTCGCCATGCCCTATCTGCGACCATCCGACCTTCCTGCGGTCGAGGACGCTGAAGACACCGATCCACTGATCGAGGGCGTGCGGCGGCTCTATGCCCAGGCCTGGACCGGTGGGCGGGAGCGTTGTGGACGGGGAGAAGCACTGATCCTGACCGGCCACTGCTATATGCGCGGCGGCGCCCTGTCCGAGGTGAGTGAGCGCAAGATCCTGGGCGGCAACCTGCATGCCCTGCCGGTCGATATCTTCCCCGACGAAGCCGCCTATGTCGCGCTCGGCCACCTGCACCGGGCGCAGGCGGTCGGTGGGCGTGAGGCTGTGCGCTACAGCGGCTCGCCAATTCCGCTGGCGCTGGACGAGGAGCCCTATCCCCATCAGGTGATGCTGGCCGAGTTCGCGCGCGGCCAGTTGGTCGGCCATGAGGCCCTGCGCGTGCCGCGCCATGTGCCGATCCACCGCATCAGCGAGGCCAGCCCGGACGCGGCGCTGGAGAGGCTCAAGCGGCTGGAACTGGACGCCGCCCTGCCGCGCGATGCCTGGCCCTTCCTGGAGGTGACGGTCACCCTGCCGGAGCCGCGCCCCGCCCTGCGCGACGAAGTCGAGGCAGTGCTGGCCGGCCGGCCGGTGCGTCTGCTGAAGCTGGGGGTGCGGCTGACCGGCAGCGGCCAGACGTTGGCCGACAGCGCGCCGCCGGTCGATCTGGCCTCGCTGGAGCCGGAGGAGGTGTTCCGGCGCCTCTACCGCCGCAGCCACGAGGGCGACCCCGAACCGGATCTGATGGCGGCCTTCCACGAGTTGCTGACCGGCGTGCAGGAGACGATGTGATGCGCATTCTCGCAGTACGCGGCGCCAACCTGACCAGTCTGGACGGCACCTTCTCCATCGATTTCGACCGTGAACCGCTGCGGCGGGCCGGGCTGTTCGCCATCACCGGACCGACCGGCGCCGGCAAGAGCACGATTCTCGACGCCCTGTGTCTTGCCCTGTTCGACCGCATGCCGCGGCTGCCGGAAGGACGCGGCGAGATGCTGGGGCTGGACGGCGATCCCAATAGCATCCGCACCACCGACGTGCGCACGGTCCTGCGGCGGGGCGCCGGATTCGGCTGGGCCGAGGTCGATTTCGTCGGGATCGACGGCGAAGCTTATCGCGCGCGCTGGGAGGTGCGGCGGGCGCGGCAGAAGGCGCAAGGGGCCTTGCAGCAGCAGAGCATGTCGCTGAGCAGCCTGGATGGTGAGCGGCGCTTCGGCGACGGCAAGAAGAGCGTGCAGGAGGAGATCGAGCGGCGGCTCGGCTTGAATTTCGAACAATTCCGCCGCGCGGTTCTGCTGGCTCAGGGCGATTTCGCCACCTTCTTGAAGGCGCCGGCGCGGGACCGCTCCGAATTGCTGGAACTGCTGACCGGGACGGAAATCTACTCCCGCTTGTCGACCAGGGCCTTTCAGCGTGGGAATGAGGAAAAGCAGGCGCTCGACCAGTTGCTTGCCCAGGCGGGCGGCATCGGCGTGCTGAGCGACGACGACCGCGCGGCCTTGCAGACCGAAGCCGAAGTGGCGGCGGAGGCGGTGAAGAGCGGCGAGCAAGCGTTGGCGCTCGCCCAGGCGGCACTGGCTTGGCATGAGCGCGACGGGCAGCTCGCGGCGGCTGAGAGCAAGGCGGTCGAAGCGGCAGGCGCGGCGGAGCGGGCGTGGGTCGAGGCGGAGGAGCGGCGGGAGGCGGCGGCCCGGCTGCGAGGCTTGCAACCGCTTCGGCCGCTTTTGGCCGATGCCGACCGGGCGAACGGCGACGCGGTGGAGGCCGCAACGGCGGTTGACCGGGCGGTGGAGGCGTGGGAGGCGGCACGGCTGGCGACAGAGGAAGCCACCACCCGCCATGGCGAGGCCCGCCGGCGGTTCGAGGACGCCCGCTCGGCCGAGATGAAGGCCGAGCCCGATCTTGAACGCGCGGCCGATCTGGATGGACGGATCGCGATGCTGTCCGGCGAGCAGGAGACTGCCGAGGCGGCGGCGAAGGTGGCGACGCAGCGCGTCGGGGCGGCACGGAAGGCGGTGCGCGACATCGAGACCATGCTGTCGGCGGCGCGGAACGACGTGACGCGGCTGGACGTCTGGCTGCGGGAGCAGGCCGGCCTTGCCGCGGTGGCCGGGCAGTGGGAGCGGTGGGACCGGCTGCTGACACGGGCCATCGCCAACACCCGCACCGGCGAGGCGGCGGCGCGGGAACGTGGGCGGCTGGAGCGGGAGCTTGCGGCGACCGCCGCCACCGCCGAGGCGGCGGACGCCCGGCTGGCGGAGGCGCGCGCGCGCTGTCAGGCGGCGGAGCGGGCGCTGGAAAGCCTTCGGAGCGAGGCGGTTCCGTCGCTGGAGGAGGCGCGGCAGGCACGGGCCACGGCGGGGCTGCGGCGGGACGGGCTGCTGGCGCTGCTCGCCACCGGCGAAACTCGGCAGCGGCTGGCCGCCGAGCGCGAGGCGGCGGAGGGTGACCGGATGCGGCTGCTGGGCGAGGCGGAGCGCGACGGGACGGCGGCGCGGGAGCTTGCCGAGCTACGCGCCGGACAGCAGGCGGCGGTCGAGGAGGCTGAGCACACGCTGCAACGGCTGATGCTGGCCCAGCGCGAGGATGTGGAGAGCCTGCGCGGGCGGCTGGAGGAGGGACAGCCCTGCCCGGTCTGCGGATCGGCCGAGCATCCCTGGGCGGAGGCCGGGGCAACGCCGCTCGGCCGGGTGACGCGGGATCAGGAAAAGCGCCGTGCCGAATTGCGCGAGGCGCTTGCCGCGACGGTTGCCCGCCATGCCGCGCTGGAGGCGGCGGCAGGGGCGGCGCGCAAGGGCGCCGAGGGACTGACGGCCCGGCTGGCCGCCATGGCGCGGGAAGCCGACGGGCTGGAGCTGCGCTGGGCCGAACAGGCGACGGCCGCCGGTTGGGAGGCCGAGGGCGGAACATTGGCCGACGTCCGCAACGCGGTCGAGGAGGCCGACCGGAGGCTGGCGGCGATTGCGGCCGACGAGGAACGGGCACTCGACCACCGCAGGCGGGTGGATGCCGCTCAGCAGGACCATCGGCGTCTCGAGACCGCGGCGGCTGGGCTGGCGGCGGAGTGCGAGGCGAACCGGCAACGGCGGGCCGACGGACGGCAGGCTTTGGCGCTGGCGGTGGCGGCGCTGGACCGGGCAAAGGCAGATCGGGATGCTGCCCTGGCAGAGTTGGACGACGGCTTGGCGGGAGAAGCCGACTGGCGGGCACGGCTGGAACGGGAAGCGGACGGGTATCGGGCCGGGTTGGCGGCGCGGGTGGCCGAATGTCGCGAAAAGACCGACGCGCTGGCCCGTGCCGCACGCGAGGTGGAGCGGTTCACCGGCGAACTCGCGGTGCAGACGGCGGAGTCGGACGCGGCGCTGCGGGCCGAGGAGGAGGCGCGCAAGCGGGCGAACGATCTCGCCGGCCGGCTGGCGGAGGCGCGAACGACGCGAAGTGCTCTTCTGGGTGGCCGGCCGGTGGCGGTGGTGCGGAAGGCACTGGCCGGGGAGCGGCACGAGGCCGAAGCCCTGGTGGAAAAAGCCACTTTCGCACGGCAGGATGCCGTCGCACGGCTGTCGGCGGCGGAGCGTGAGCGCGAGACCCGGGGCGAGGCGGCGCGGCAGTGCGCCGACAAGGCGCGAGCGGCCGGCGAGCGGCTGGAGCGAGCGGCGGCGGAGCGTGGCGCCGGGTTGGAGGAGGTTCGCCGGTTGCTGGCGGCGGCCGAAAGCGAGCTGGAGGCGGAAGAGCTGGCGCTGGCGGTGCTGGAGCGGGCGCGTGGCGACGCGGCACTGGTGGTGGCCGAGCGGCGGCGGCAGCGCGCCGATCACCATGCCGCGGGCGGGCCGGCACTGAGCGCCGAAGACGCTGCCACCGCGGCCGAGAGCACCCGCGCGGTACTGGAACGGGACCGCGACCGGTTGGGCTCGGCGCGTGGACGGCTGGAGGCCGATGACGGCAACCGGCAACGGCTGGCCGGGCTGCGGGTGGCGATCGAGGGGCAGCAGGCGCGCTGTGCGCTGTGGGGCAAGATGGCCCAGCTGATCGGCTCGGCGAATGGTCAGAAGATGCGCAACTTCGCCCAGAGCCTGAGCCTGGATCTGCTGCTGACCCACGCAAATCGGCATCTGGAGGATCTCGCCCGCCGCTATCGGCTGGAGCGGGTAGCGGGGGCCGATCTGGAAATCCAGGTGGTCGACCGTGAGATGGGCGACGAGCGGCGCGGCGTGCACAGCCTGTCCGGCGGCGAACTGTTCCTGGTGTCGCTGGCCCTGGCGCTCGGCCTGTCGGCGATGGCGGCGGGAACTGCGGGCGGGATCGGCACGCTGTTCATCGACGAGGGCTTCGGCACGCTCGACCCCGACAGCCTGGATGTGGCGCTGTCATGCCTGGAGGCTCTGCAGGCCGGCGGTCGTCAGGTCGGCGTCATCAGCCATGTTCCGGCGATGGTCGAGCGAATCGGCACGCAGATCCGCGTGATGCCGCTGGGTGGCGGGCGCAGCCGGGTGACGGTGCAGTCTGTGGCCGGAGCGGCGCTGGCTGTGGCGATGGAGGAGGTGGAGGGGGTTTGAGGGGAGTGGTTGCTGAGGTTGCCCCCTCCTTAACCCTCCCCCACCTTCGGTGGGAGAGGGAACTGCCGCCGCTTCGGCAATCAAGTCACGCCGACAAGAATCCTGCCCCCTCTCCCTCGAAGGTAAGCGGAGCGTGATCGCACCGGATCAGGCGTTGACGGCGGGCTTCCAGTTCCAGGGGAGCAGATCGGCAAGGCGTGCG
>NZ_LGQY01000114.1:0-5399 GCF_003116065.1 Azospirillum sp. TSO5
TTACGGCGGATTGGAGGTCTTGTGGTCAGGGCGGAGCGGTAAGCCGCCAAAAGTACAGGCTGGTGGGCTCAAGGCGCGGCTTCGCTCGGCCACACGGATGGGGCATGGGCCAGCAGCACCCGCCGGTCCCATTCATATTTCGCCACCGGAGGTGCAGGCCCCACGAGGCGGACTTCGCCCAGTGCACTGGCAAGCGCATCGCGTGGACCGTCAAGGTCGGGCTGCATGCGCCCGAGCGTGAACAGGGAACACGGATGGGTGAAGCGCTCCTCGACGACGAGTTATCCGGGAATCTGGGTGATGACGGTCTGAAGAGGGCAGCGTATCGAGGTGGGTGACGAAACCTGCCAGCACCTCCACGAGGGAGCGATACGCCATGGATGAGAATAGCAAGGTTGTCCGGCTGCGTCAGCCGGAGGAGATCGACGACCCGCTGACGGCCATCTTACGCGCCGGTGCCCGCCGGCTGCTGGAGCAAGCGATCGAGGCGGAGGTGGAAAGCTTCCTGGCCTCTATGAAGGACGTCACGTTGCCGGACGGCCGCGACCGGGTCGTACGCCACGGCCATGGTCCCGAACGAATGATCCAGACCGGTATCGGGCCGGTGCCGGTTCGCCGGGCCAAGGTGCGCGACCGTGCCGCCGCCGCGGCTGGCGAGCGGGTCCGCTTCACCTCGGCGATCCTGCCGCGCTGGGCGCGGCGGACCAAGAGCCTGGACGCCCTGCTGCCGGTGCTCTACCTGCGCAGCGTTTCCACCGGTGACTTCCAAGACGCGCTGAGCGCTTTGCTCGGCAAGGATGCCCCGAACCTGTCGCCCTCGGTGATCGGCCGGCTGAAGGAGGAGTGGGCGGCCGACTATGCGCGGTGGCAACGGCGCGACCTGTCGGCACGACGCTACGTCTACATCTGGGCCGATGGCGTCTACCTCCAGGCCCGCATGGAGCCGGTGGCCGAGTGCATACTGGTGATCATCGGCGCCACGCCGGAGGGCCGCAAGGAGCTGGTCGGCTTCCAGGCCGGCGTGCGCGAGAGCGCACAAAGCTGGCGCGATTTGCTGATCGACATCCAGGCGCGCGGCCTCACCATCGCTCCGGAACTCGCAGTCGCCGACGGGGCACTGGGGTTCTGGAAAGCGCTGGAGGAGAGCTTCCCCACCCCCCGGCATCAACGCTGCTGGGTGCACAAGACCGCCAACGTGCTGAACAAGGTCGCCAAGACGGTGCAGCCGGCGATGAAGCAGGATTTGCGGGAAATCTGGATGGCGCCCGACCGGGCCACGGCACAGGGCGCCATGGATGTCTTCGTGAAGAAATACGCCGCCAAATACGCCAAGGCGGTGGAGTGCCTGACCAAGGATCGTGACGCGCTGCTCGCCTTCTACGATTTCCCAGCCGAACACTGGGATCACATCCGGACCAGCAATCCCATCGAGAGCGTCTTTGCCACCGTCCGCCACCGGACCTTCCGCACCAAAGGGGCGCTGTCGCAGGACATCGCCAAGCTGATGGTGTTCAAGCTGGTTACCGCTGCCGCGAAAACCTGACGCCGCCTCCAGGGTGAAAACCTGTTGCCCAAGGTCATCCGCGGCGTCACATTCCGCGACGGCATTGAGGTCATCGAAGCTCCGTCACAGCACGCCGCCTGATCGGGTCGTCACCCAATTTCCCGCATAGCTCGGCAACAGGAGACGTGTGTCCGCAAGGCGCCTTGATGTATGGAGGTCGGCGGCGGCCACTATCTTCCTTGCCTCGCTCAAGTTAACGTGAGAGAGCCCAGCCCGGCCTTTTTGCACCAACGTCAGTTGGCGGTGCCCTATAGACCAAGGGGACCGGGAACTGCAATATTCAGTTCCCTACAGGCAAAAACCCCCGCCCGGCCCGCTGCCGCGCCGCGACAGGACCTCCCCGCAATGCCCTTGGAATTTGATATCTTGTGCCGGGCTGTGGCAGCGGCACTGCCAGCCGCTGTCCATGGGACCTTGGACGGTGCCGACCTGACCGGGGCAGGGACAGGGGTAGTCGACTGGGCGGCAGTCTTGCAGGCGGCATGCAATCATCGGGTGCTGCGTCCCGTGGCGGCGGCACTGAACGCTCTTCCGCCGGGAACGGTGCCACCCGAGGCACTGGCGCGCATGAACGCCGAGGAGCGGCGGGCTCTGTTCAAATCCGTCGGCCAGATTGCCGAAACAATTCGCATCAACAGACTGTTTTCTGAAGCGGGGATTCGCGTTCTCATCTTCAAAGGTGTTCTACTGTCCCAGCAGTTACACGGCGATCCGTTCTGGCGCGGGCCCGGAGATATTGATCTCCTGGTCGAACCGGCCAGTTTCTCGGCCGCGCAGAGCCTTCTGGTCGAAGCAGGGTACGAGGCGGTCGGCCGGGCGGTTGCGCCGGGTGCTCAATGGACCGTACGTGACCGCCAGTTCCAGCATCCGCAAGGCATGGTGGTGGAACTGCACCAGAGGCTGACCGCCAATCCGCACCAGTTCCACACTGATTTTGATGGTCTGTGGGCTGACCGGGCGTTGGTTGACCTGGGTGGTGTCACCCTGCCCACGCTGCCGGACCGCATCCTGCCGGTCTATCTGGCGCTGCACGGCTATCACCATTGCTGGGGGCGCCTGTGCTGGGTGGCCGATCTGGCGGTGCTCTGCTCTACCCCGCAGCGGGCCAAGGAGGCTTTGGCCGCCGCGCGGGAGGTCGGTGTCGGTGAGGCCATGCTGATCGGGTTGCACCTAGCCAACCGCTGGCTGGGCACGCCAGCGGCTGAGGTGACGGCCGTCGCACAGGCGGCATCGCGCGGCGATACCTTCATCCGTCACTTCTTCAGTGGTCCGGGCTGGCTCACTCTGCCCGAGCGGGGCACCTTGCGCTGGCTGGTCCGCGAACTGCGACGGCGGCGAAACCGCTACCTTCTGGCCCCCACCTGGCGCGGCCGCTGGCGGGAGGTGCGGGCCGACCTGTTCAACCCGATCGATCGCGACGTTCTGGCGCTGCCCACCCGCCTGTGGTGGCTCTACCCGCCGCTGCGCCCGGTTGGATGGATCATCCGGAACTTCGGCCGGCGTCCGGCAGCGGACAAGCGCCCGCCGGATAGCGCGTCCTTTCCAACCATTGATGTGCTGGGCACCGCCGTCCACCCCGTCCGGTTCTCCGAGGCCCTGGCCTTTACCGAACGGGCGGTCCGGCAGCGGTTGCCGATAGTGGTCTGTTACGTCAACGTCCATACGGTGATCGAAGCCTTGAAGGATGGCGATCTTCGCAAAGCCTTCGCGGGTGCCGCGCTTCGCGTGGCCGATGGGATGCCCCTGGTCTGGCTGAGCCGTGGGCGGGGGCTGCCGGCAGAACGGGTTTACGGTCCGGACTTCATGTGCGCCGTGCTGGAAGCGGCCGGGCGGTGGGTGGAGGATCGGCCGGCACGGCATTTCCTCTACGGCTCGACGCCCGAGGTCCTGGCGCGCCTGAGTGCCCACATCGCCGCGCTCTATCCAGGGGCGGAGGTCGTAGGGACGCTGTCGCCGCCCTTCCGCCCTTTGACCGAAGCCGAGGAACAGGACGACGCACAAACCATCAACGCTGCACGGCCCGATGTGCTGTGGGTCGGGCTGGGCGCGCCGCGCCAGGAAAAGTGGATGGCCCGCAACCGCCCCAGGCTTGAGGTGCCCCTGATTGCCGGGGTCGGCGCGGCGTTCGACTTTCTGGCCGGGGTCAAGCCGCAGGCCCCCCGGTGGATGCAGCGCCCGGGCCTGGAATGGCTGTTCCGCCTTGGGAACTGAACCGTCACGCCTGGCCGGGCGCTAACTGAAGACCATGCCGCGCTTTGTCGGCTTGCTGGCTCTGGCGGTCCTGAGGTCGCCGTTCAGGCAGGCGGGACGGTGAGGCGCTGCATTCGAATGCGGGCCTTTTTTGACGCTGATGGATGATATTCGCATGACTGATAAACGGCTGTTCGGGTGGCGTGTGCGGAGTGACGTTCTGCTTCCGGATCTCCTGGACTGGGAGGGCGATGACCGTATACCCGATGTTCTGTTCACTGTGGGGGCAGTTCAAAAGGGCCACGAGGATTGGCGTAGCTTCACCCCTGGCGTCTGGGTTGGTCCTGCCGGCGAGCTTCTGCTGTGCATTCCAGATGTGGCGGCTTATCTGGTGGAAGGCGGCTCGCAGGTCACGATCGAACCCTTTTTGCCCATTACCGCGCCGGATATCCGTGCCTTTCTGTTGGGAACGGTGCTGGCGACATTGTGCTTCAACAGGGGAATGATGCCGCTGCATGCCAGCGGCGTTGCCACGCCGCACGGCGCCCTGCTGGTTTCGGGCAATTCCGGTATGGGCAAATCAACCCTGGCAGCAACTTTGCACCGATGCCACCACCTTCCTTTGATATCTGATGACATGTGCGCGTTGGATTTTCAGAACCGAGAGAAACCAGTCCTGTGGCCCGCGTTTCCGCGCCTGAAAATGTGGAGGGACAGCGCCCAATCTTTGCAGATGTCCACAACCGGGGCAGAGCGAACCCGAGGGGAGTTCGATAAGTTCCACATCCCGGTTGCTGCACAGGATTTCCACGCCGATCCCTTGCCGATCGCGGCGCTGATTCTGCTGAACCGTTGCCCGCGCCCCGCCGAACCGCAGATCACGCAGCTCAAGGGGCTCGACGTGATGCGGCAGCGTGACATGGTGCATCGTTGGATCTTGGGCGAGGCGTTGGGGTACGGGCCGCTGATTTTCAGGGGGCTGGCCAGCGTGGCGCGGGCCGCGCCGGTTTTTGAACTGACGCGCTCTGATGATCTGGGTGCCGTGCCTGACTTGGCGGCACGGATTATCGAGCTGGCAAGCAGCCCGCGCTGAAGGGCAGGAGCCATTGGCCGGCCTCTTATACCAGTTGACCAATGCATGACCTTTGGCTTTTCCGCCGGCGCGGACGGGTTGCCGCCCGAACCCGCCTGGAGCGATGCTCCAAACCTCCTTGCTTTTGTTCAGGAAAACGAAAAGGGGTTCGGCGACCTGTTCCCGAGCGGGCGTGGGTGGCAGCCCATCAAAGGATGCAACCAATTCAGATCATCGGGCTACTGGCATTATCCGACGGGCATCGGTTGAAGGGATTACGGAGCGGAGAGGACTGCGGCGAGGAAGTCGTTGCTGATGGCGGCGAGGCCGCTTTGACGCGGACGCTCTTCTTTGTCGGGGGCTGGGTTCTGATCTCGTTGCTCTTGTCCGCGACCGTCATCTGGCCCAGCACGAGGCGCTGGGCGCCCGCCCAGGCCGAAATCATGTGGATGGCACCGCGTCCGGTCGAACGGACCGGTGCAGGGTCTTGCCGTCAATGGCGACGATCTCCCGAATGTCCTCCTGAAGCGCCTTCACGCAGGCGATGACGGCGCCGGCGATGGCTTCAACCCG
>NZ_LGQY01000160.1:0-5356 GCF_003116065.1 Azospirillum sp. TSO5
GCGCGGGCGTAGCTCAGGGGTAGAGCACAACCTTGCCAAGGTTGGGGTCGAGGGTTCGAATCCCTTCGCCCGCTCCAGTTCTCCGGTAGAGAAGCGAAGACCTAAGGGCCGGGCGGCAACGCACCGGCCCTTCGCTTTTTCGGCCCCCACAGCCCGGAATCACCAGCCATCCCGTATCGACAGTGGCCGTCCGGCGCGCTAGATCCATAGACATGACCGACACTTCCCTCGCCGCCCGCGGCGTTGCGCTCGACTTGCTGCGCGACGTGCTGCGCAAGTCCGTTCCCTTCGACGACGCGTTCGACGCGCATCCCGAACTGGCGGCGCTGCAGCCGCGCGACCGCGGCTTCGTCCGCCTGCTGGTCGCCACCGTCCTGCGCCGGCTGGGCCAGATCGACGAGATGATCCAGGCCAGCCTCGCCAAGCCGGGTCTGCCCAAGGCGGCCATCCACGACATGCTGCGGCTGGGCACGGCGCAGCTGGTGTTCCTGAACACCCCCGCCCATGCTGCCGTCGACACGGCGGTGGAACTGGCCGCCGCGCGCAACGCCGCTCCCTACAAGGGGCTGATCAATGCCGTGCTGCGCCGCATCGGGCGCGAAGGGGCGGAGATGGCGGCGCGGCAGGATGCCGGGCGGCTGAACACGCCGGACTGGCTGTGGCTGTCCTGGCGCTCCGCCTACGGCACCGCCCGCACCCGCGGCATCGTCGAGGCGCACCTGCACGAGGCGCCGCTCGACATCACGGTAAAGTCGGATCCGGAGGGCTGGGCCGAGCGGCTGGGCGCCACCCTGCTGCCGACCGGCTCGCTGCGCCGCCCGCCGGGTGGATCGGTGACCGAACTTCCCGGCTTCGAGGACGGCGAATGGTGGATCCAGGACCTCGCCGCCTCGCTGCCGGCCAAGCTGTTCGGCGATCTTCGGGGCAAGCGGGTGTTCGACCTGTGCGCCGCCCCCGGCGGCAAGACGGCGCAGCTGGTGGTGCAGGGCGCGCAGGTCACCGCCATCGACCGCTCGGCCCGCCGGCTGGAACGGGTGACGGAAAATCTGAAGCGCCTGCGTCTGGAGGCCGAGGTGCTGGCCGCCGATGCCGCCACCTGGGAGCCGGAGGAGCCGGCCGACGCCGTGCTGCTCGACGCGCCCTGCTCGGCTACGGGGGCGATCCGGCGCCATCCCGACATCCTGCGCGTCAAGACGCCGGACGACATCGCCAAGCTGGCCCGCGCCCAGTCGCGGCTGCTCGCCCGCTCGGTCGAGCTGGTGAAGCCCGGCGGCACGCTGATCTACTGCACCTGCTCGATCCAGCCGGAGGAAGGGGAGGCGCAGATCGCCCGCCTGCTGGAACAGGACAGGCGGGTGGAGCGTTGGCCTGTGACCGCCGACGAACTCGGCGGCCTGTCGGAGCCGATCAACGAGGTTGGGGAGGTGCGCAGCCTTCCGGGCATGCTGGCCGATCTCGGCGGGATCGACGGCTTCTTCGTGGCACGGCTGCGCCGACGCCCGGCCTGATCCACTTGACCGGTTCCTCATGTCCGGTCACCGCCCGCAAGTCCCGTCTTCGGGATAAATCCCAGGCCCGTCTTGCGGTGCGGGCGGCGAATTGATACGACACGACCTATGCTTTCGTCCGTGTTCTCCCGCACCGCATCATCACCCTCCGCCGGCCGCCGACGCCGCTCGCGGTCCTGAAGGAGTCGGCGCAGATGGGCGACGGGAACGGACGGTTTCGCAGCGGCATGGCGCGCCTTGCCTATGGGAATCCCCTCTACGCCCTGATGCTGGGCGGCAAGGCGCCGGGGGCGCTGGCGGTGATCCCGCCCGATCCCTGGCCCGGCGACACCGAGAACGGCAACGCCATGCTGGCCGGGCGGATGAACTTCGCCGGGCAGCCGATCATGGTCGATCCCAACGGTGCGCCCAATTGGCGGCCCCAGGGCGCCAGCGCCGGCTGGCTGCGCGCCGCCCATGGCTTCGAGTGGCTGCGCGACCTGCGGGCGGTCGGCGGCGACACCGCGCGGCGCCGGGCGCGGGTACTGGTGTGGTCGTGGCTGGACCAGAATGGCGGCTGGCACGGGCAGAGCTGGGCGCCTGACGTGCTGGGTGTGCGGCTGGCCAGCTGGATCGGTCTGCACGACTTCTACTGCGCGTCCGCCGACGACGAGTTCCGCGCCCGCGTGTTCGAGAGCATGGCCCGCCAGTTGCGCCACCTGCTGCGGGTGGCGCCGGCCAAGCTGGACGGCGAGCGTCTGATCGGTGCGATCAAGGGCCTGCTCTATGGCGGCTATTGCCTGCCCGACCAGGACAAGGCGGCGCGCGAGGCGCTGCGCCTGCTCGACAAGGAACTGCCGCGCCAGATCCTGCCCGACGGCGGCCATGTGGAGCGCAACCCGTCGATCCAGATGCGGGTTCTGCGCGACCTGATCGACATGCGCGCCGTGCTGCGCGTCGCGCGGGAAGAGGTGCCGGAAAGCCTCCAGCACGCCATCGACCGCATGACGCCGGCCTTGCGCTTCTTCCGCCATGTCGATGGCGGGCTTGCCCTGTTCAACGGCGGGCGGGAGGAGGAGCCGGCGCTGATCGACACCGTGCTGGCCCAGGCCGACGCCCGCGGCCGTCCGCTGAAAAGCGCGCCGCACACTGGGTTCGAGCGGCTGCTCGCCGGGCGCACGCTGGTGCTGCTCGACACCGGCGCGCCGCCGCCGGCCGGGCTGGACCGCACCGCCCATGCCGGCACCCTGTCGATGGAGGTCTCCGTCAACAAGGAGCGGCTGATCGTCAATTGCGGCAGCCACCCGTCCCAGCGCGGCCCCTGGCGCGCGGCGCTGGCCGGGACGTCCGCCCATTCGACCATGGTGGTGGCCGACACCAACTCCTCGGAAGTGCTGGAGAAGGGGGGGCTGGGCCGTCGGCCGACGAATGTCAGCTGCGAGCGGCAGGAATCCGACGGCGCCATGCTGGTGGTCGCCAGCCACAACGGCTACAGCAAGGGCTTTGGCCTGCTGCACCGCCGCCGCGTCTATCTGGCCGACAATGGCGAGGACCTGCGCGGCGAGGACACGCTGGAACCGGTGATCGGCGCCACGCCGCAGCCGCAGCCCTACGCCATCCGCTTCCACCTGCATCCCAACGTGCAGGTCGTTCCCGTCCAAGCACAGGGTAATGGGGGCAACGATCAGGTGTTGTTGCGCCTGCCCAGCGGCAATGCCTGGCGGATGCGGGTGACCGGCGCCGTGCTGGAGGTGGCGGAGAGCGTCTATCTCGGCAGCGGGGACGAGCCGCGCCGCACCCGGCAGATCATGATGCAGGGACAATGCGGCCCCGAAGGGCTGACGGTGAAATGGGCCTTGCGCCGCGAGCGCAAGGCGGCGTAAATCCCGCCCATCCGCGGTGGCCGGGCCTATTCCTTTCGGAAGGGGCGTGGAAACACGGATGAACACGGGATTTGGGGCACGGACGACCACGGGACTCGTCACGCCGTGCTTATCCATGTCCGGCCGGACCGGCAATGTGCGGGCGGACGGACGGGGATAAGCACGGCTGAGCGGCATTTCCGTGGCCGTCCGTGCTTTTCTTCTTCCGTGCTTGTCCGGGTCTCCCCGGTTGCCTGCGGCCAAACGCACCACCCGCAGCGATCAGGATGACGCCATGAGCCCGCCCAAAGCCAACCACGCCCCCGCCCCCGACAAGGTCCGCATCACCCGCGCCCTGATCTCCGTGTCCGACAAGGCCGGTCTGGTGGAGTTGGGCAAGGCGCTCGCTGCCCGCGGCGTCGAGATCCTGTCGACCGGCGGCTCGGCCCAGCGTCTGGCCGAGGCCGGCGTCCCGGTGAAGGAGGTCTCCGACCACACCGGCTTCCCGGAGATCATGGACGGCCGCGTCAAGACGCTGCACCCGCGCGTCCATGGCGGCATCCTGGCCCGCCGCGACATCCATGCCGACGCGATGGCCCAGCACGATATCCCCGGCATTGATCTGGTGGTGGTCAACCTCTACCCGTTCGAGGCGACGGTCGCCAAGGGCGCGGCCTATGACGACTGCGTCGAGAACATCGACATCGGCGGGCCGGCGATGATCCGCGCCGCCGCCAAGAACCACGATTTCGTCGCCATCGTCACCGAGCCGTCCGATTACGAGGCGGTGCTGGACGAGCTGGCGACCCATGACGGCTGCGTCACGCTGGCCCTGCGCCGCCGGCTCGCCCAGCGTGCCTATGCCCGCACCGCCGCCTATGACGCCGCCATCTCCACCTGGCTGGCCGGCCAGCTGGGCGAGACCTTCCCGCCGCGCACCACCCTGTCGGGATCGCTGGCCCAGACCCTGCGCTATGGCGAGAACCCGCACCAGCAGGCGGCCTTCTACGTCACCGGCGAGAAGCGTCCGGGCGTCGCCACCGCCGTGCAGTTGCAGGGCAAGGAGCTGTCCTATAACAACCTGAACGACACCGACGCCGCCTTCGAGCTGGTGGCGGAGTTCGAGCAGCCGGCCGTCGCCATCATCAAGCACGCCAATCCCTGCGGCGTGGCGCAAGGCGCCAACCTGCTGGAGGCTTACAAGTCGGCCCTGCTGTGCGATCCGGTCAGCGCCTTCGGTGGCATCATCGCCGTCAACCGCAGCCTGGACGCCGAGACGGCCGAGGAGATCTCCAAGCTGTTCGCCGAGGTGGTGATCGCCCCCGACGCCGACGAGGCCGCCCGCGCGCTGCTGGCGACCAAGAAGAACCTGCGCGTCCTGCTGACCAAGGACGTGCCGAACCCGGCCGAGCCCGGCATGATGATCAAGCAGCTGTCGGGCGGCTTCCTGCTGCAGAACCGCGACAGCGGCCGCGTCAACCCGGCCGAGTTGAAGGTCGTCACCAAGCGCGCGCCGACCGAACAGGAACTGGCCGACCTGCTGTTCGCCTTCCGCGTCGCCAAGCACGTCAAGTCGAACGCCATCGTCTATGCCAAGAACGGCGCCACCGTGGGCGTCGGCGCCGGCCAGATGAGCCGTGTCGATTCGGCCCGCATCGCCGCCATCAAGTCGGCCGAAGCCGCCAAGGCCGCCGGCCTGTCGGAGCCGCTGACCAAGGGATCGGTGGTTGCGTCGGATGCCTTCTTCCCGTTCGCCGACGGCCTGCTGGCTGCGGCGGAGGCGGGTGTGACGGCAGTGATCCAGCCGGGCGGCTCGATCCGCGACGCCGACGTGATCGCCGCCGCGGACGAGAAGGGTCTGGCGATGGTGCTGACCGGAATGCGGCACTTCCGGCATTGAGGTGGTAAGGGGGTGGGGGTGCTGGTTGTTGCCCCCTCCCCATCCCTTGTATGTTGAGTTTGGCTTATAGTGTCTCCGACGGATCGAGCTGCTGGGGGTGGCCACCC
>NZ_LGQY01000127.1:0-5321 GCF_003116065.1 Azospirillum sp. TSO5
CGCCAGCGTCAAACTGCTCTCAAGACGGGTGGCCCGGACATAGCCACAGCCATGCCGATTCCGAGTCCGACTCTAAGACCATGTTGCGCAGGCATTGCGCCCCGCCGTCGGGTACTACAGTCAAACTGCAATGCTGCTGACATTGCACTGGAAGAGAATGGGCGAAAGTCGCTCATTTTAGTCATCAGTTAGATCGCGGATCAACAATGTCATAAGTCAGGCGAGTAGAACGACTTCTGTCTCGTTAAACCACCCCTCATTTACCACATGCATGCGCACCTTAGCCGGATCAGCGGTATAGGCGACAACAGCTAAGCTCTTCATTGCCCGGCTACAGGTCACATAAAACAGACGCCTTGTCACATCATTGGGGTCGGCCTCCCCATTAACACCGAAAAGCCTTTCGTAGGAAAAGATGACGCCTCTAGCCTCTTTGTCATCAATAATCACCTGAACTCTGGGAAATTCTCTTCCCTTAACACCCTGATGAGTGTCAAACGGTGCCATGCCTTGCACATACTTTGCATAGGGTTCTATCTGAGAAAATGGCACAGACAAAAACTGGTCCCATGGATCTTCATCACTGGGTTCTGTACTATCAAGCGTTTCGTCTAGCTGAATTTCGGAAAAGATTTCAGACACCAGCCCGTGCATCTGTTCTCTTGCAACGATAGAACGAAGCTCCCCTGGAATCTCAAACAGTCCGCTTTTCGCCACCTCGCGAAGTACTGCAAGGAATGTGGGAGAGGCGCCATCATGCCAAAGATTTAGAAGGCATTTTACGGCCTCTCGAGCGGTGCCTAATTGAGTGAGTTGATCATCGCCGGCATTTTTGAATGCCTCTTTACTCAACAACGGTGAGTATTCACGCAGAACCGACATCGCCGTAAATTCATCCCCGTTTCGCTTCGCCTCCAACAGAGGTAAAACTCGTTCGGAAAAAAGACAAACTTCGGACAATGTGCCATCACGCAATGGCGTTTTATACCTGTCCTGCCGATAGAGCGGCTCAAACATATCCAAAAATCCCATACGTGCGGCAGCCATATGGTGTTCTAGAATAAGGCGCTTCACATCAGCGCCATCTCCATGCCAAAGGGGATCGCCGGAAATTTCTGCCATCTTCCGTGCAACGTCACTTTCCAGGGCTGCCTTATCTCTTGCATTGTCTTGCACTAAGAAGAGCCGAACAATTCCCGCCTCTTTGTCTGACCGTGCTTGCTGTTCTTGAGTGTCAACAGCCGCTCGGATCTTGTTGATTAGTTCTACTATGCGTTTCGGGCAACGATGATTCATTTTTTTTGCAGGCTTAGCCCAACCATCCGGAAGGTTTAGGCCCAAGTTGGCGTCCCCATCATTGTAAATTCTCTGCATCGTGTCGCCGATTAGCCCTAGTACAAAGCGATCCCGATGTCTCTGCTGTACAACAAGAAATGCCTCGACAAGTCGTTTATTCGTATCCTGACTCTCATCAATTAGCAAAATTGGGTATTTCCCAACAAGAATATCTTGCATAGACGGCTTATTTTTTATGAAAAAAGCGGCAACTTGAATAACTTCTCCATGATTCAAAGAGTCTTTTCCTTTATTGCCTCCGGTAGCGCTATAGGTAAATCTCTTCACTGACGGCAGGATTTCGAGACGACGACGTTTCGCCTCGATATCCTCTTTACGCTTCAGATAAGTCTTTCCTTCTTTTTTCCGAGCTTTTGACTGCTTTAGGTCCATTTCAGCGATGTCGCTTTCTAGTTTTTCTCTAAGCCATTCTTTTATATCGTTGTCAAAACCCTCAATCAGCGACCAAACAAAGCTATGAATGGTCTTCACGTCAACCAGCGGATCAAATTCTACTCGACTAATAATTTCTTCACATGCAGCATTAGTATAGGTGATTACACCCACTCGCTTTCCATGTAGCTGCAAATATGCACCCGCAGTCTCTCGTACATGCTTCAGTGCTGTTATTAAAGATCTTGTCTTTCCTGAACCCGCTCCTGCAAATAGAAAGAAGCTAGTCGGCCGCTCCAAGCTGAGGCATATGCGAATTTCATTATCAACATCGTCATCAATTTGATCATTGATATTTATTTGTTCGGCAGCCATAAGACAATCTCCTCCCTGGGCTATGACACGACATCGTGTGGTCCAATTACCTCTTGCTGCTTCCGCCGGAGTTGCAATTGAAGCCATTCCAAACCTTCGCGGATATATGCGGGAGCTGTAAGCGCATGTCGATCCTCAGGGTACAATAGATCCAACGAAAATGCTGCTTTATCGCCTTTCTTAAGAGCATCAAACATCGCTGCGCCTAGAGCTTCCGCACTGCGTTTAGTGGCGGCAGCTTCGCGAAAACTTTTCATAAGGCCACAGCGAGTCTTCTGAAGTTGCTTTCCAGCCTTAGGGCGAAAAAAGTCAAGATTTTCGAACACAAGTGCATCTTCGAAAGTACTGGAAAGAGCTTCCTCATGTCCAACGGCATCGTCAATTGTTACTTGAATCGGCGTTTGATAAGCCACACGCACTGAAAAGAATCTATCATAGACTTTAATCTTTTCTTCCTGACTTAGATCTAGCAAATCATCTAATTTATTTTTCTCTGGTACCCATTGCCTTATCACGGTATTACGAGAAATCATATTTTGCTTCCGTCTCGGCGGCGCAACCGGCCACTTCTCTTCACTCTTAGCCGGATCTAGATCTGCGATCAGTAACGTCACAAGTCCGAGATGCTCGATCAAAGGTCGAAATCGGTGAGCATGACTGCCCCCAACCTCAAGCAATGTGATATATCTCTGATTCAACTCCTTGAAGTGATTTCTAATGAAATAAGGAACCATCATCCGCTCTGCCGGACCTTCTACAAGAATAGCCGCATCGGCGAAAAATAGGTCGCAATGAGTTGCCTTGAGATAACGGGTAACAAACCGCTCCGTACTTCCGTGCTTTCCAAACACCTCAGACAAGTTTACCACGGTAGAAGTCGGCACCTCTCCCGCTCCAGCAGCGGGCCTCCGTCTAAAATATCGCAAGCACGAAAACTCACATTCATGCGCTATATGACTAGAATGCGTGCTGATCACCATCTGGGTGGAAAAATAGGAGTTTTCCCCAAGATTCTTGTGATTGCGCAGTATGTCGTATGCCTTGTTGATAAATACCTGTTGAACTTGCGCATGAAGATGCGCCTCTGGCTCTTCAAGTAGGACCAAGTGGATGGGCTGAAAATGCAACTCTTTATTGCTAATCTCTAATGTCTTCGCAGCCTTTCCAACGCGCATCCAATCATCGCGGAAGGACATCAACCGGAATACCATAGAAATAAGGTTCTGGTACCCGAGTCCATTATACTGTTCAGTTAGACGCAAAGACAGGCCGGCCTCCTGGCCGCTTTGCTGAATAACTTCGTACTGAACAGCAGAAGCATGATTGAGCCCATCAACAGGGTGGATTCGAGTGCATATCTTTAATTTTGGATCCGATAATCCTGGATATCCCAACTCCTCAATTTCCTTCAATGCATCGGAAAAGCCGTCTTCTAATTTGCCATCAAATTGCTGTTGGGCATCGTCAATCGCCTGCAATGCGTCTAAATCTGATGCGTCGGGAGCATCAGTAGGATCAAGGTGGCGCGAATAATACGATCTTAGTTGATTAGAAAGCCGCTTAGTCTCACTTCGTTCGGCCTTCTCTTCGGCGCCGCCGTCGACATGATTACGGCGAGAACCTGCATCGGAAAAGCCGCGTTGAGCATTGATCTCATCAACGCGAATCAGTTTGGCAAAAGGATTACCCTCAACCGGCTTACCGTTTACCAATTTTTGTGGGCGCGCCACTCCCTTATCTGGGCGCTGAAGTTTGATGGGATCAAGACAGTATATTTTTACCGAGAAATATGACCCCAACTTTCTATCTTTCTCAAGAAAAGAAACCAAGGAATCTGGCCAAAGCTTTACCGTATAGCCTTTCTGATCTGGCTTCCTTTCTCCATTTGCTTTCTTAAAAACTTCTTCAGCAGCCGAGCGAGCCGCAATATATCCTTTATATAGAATTTCGGGATCTTTCGGTTCCAGGCGCATCCGAATACCCAATGCCCCGCCATCCCAATCCAAGGTTGGAAGAAGATGGCTTACATGATGGACTTGGTTACTATCTACTTCTAGCCACAAGTCCAAAACGGGGAAAGCAGACTCCCAATCGATTTCCGACAGATCTCCTACCGGACTTTTTGAGATGTAGCCGCTCCACCAGTCTTCACCGATTTTATTGATGTGCTTCCAATTTGAAAGAGTCACATCATTCATTGTAAATCGGCTGTTATCGACAAGAAAATGCCCCAAAGAGACCATTGCTGCAGTTTTCCCGCTATTGTTTGCACCAACGAACAATGTTGTTCGCGGAGAGAAATCAATGCGGATCGACTTAAGTTTGCGAAAGTTCTGAATTTCAGCAAATTTTATAATCATTTTACGCGCTTTTTCCTTTGCCATGGGCAAACGTGGATGCTCCAGCTTTACCTCGACTATAGCTGGCGCAAAGCGCTATCACAAAGGCGAAATATCTCCTTTTTGAGCGGAAATGTCCGGATACACAACGTTCCAAAACTTTAGACTCGGGTACTTTCGCCTCACGGTGGTCGGCGAAAATCTGTAATTTCCGTCACCCAATTGTGGTCAAATAGGCCGAATCGGCTCCTGGCACCAAACAGACTTCCCCCGGTACGGCAACCGGCATTTTCCAATCTGCCATAGGTTCACCCATTACTCCCTCACCCCTCCCCCATCGCCTCCACCGCGCGCCGCGACGCGACGCAGCGGGTGATCTCGGTCAGCAGTTGCACGCGGTCGATGGGCTTCGGCACATGGCAGTCCATGCCGGCCTCGTAGCATTGGGCGATGTCGTCGGGGAAGGTGTTGGCGGTCAGCGCCACGATGACGGTGCGGGACACCGGGCCGGGCATGGCGCGGAGGACGCGCGTCGCCTCCAGCCCGTCCATCACCGGCATGTTCACGTCCATCAGGATCGCGTCGAACGGCTCGCTGCCCGCCGCCGCCACGGCCGCCTCTACCGCCTGGGCGCCGTCCTCCACCGCCGCGACGCTGTGGCCGGCCTGCTTCAGCAGCGTGACCGCCAGCAGGCGGTTCATCTCCACATCCTCCACCACCAGGATGCGCAGGGACTCCGTCGCCGCAGCGGCAGGGGTCGGCACGGGCGGGACGGTCACGGCCGGCAGTGAGGGCGGCAGGGGCGGCGGAGGCGGGGCGGACGCCTCGGCGGCAGGGGCGGCGACGGGGGCGGAGGGCGGCTCGGCGGCGGGGGGAGCC
>NZ_LGQY01000118.1:0-5299 GCF_003116065.1 Azospirillum sp. TSO5
GCCCAGCGCTCGCCTTGGACTCCGGTGAGGATGGCGTCACCGGGGTCGTACGCGACCGTCCCTTCCAGCGACGCGATCCGACCCCGCTCCCGGGCGAACACCACCGGCACTTCAATCGGGAGCTTGACGACGCACACGGCGTCCGGCCGCTGCCGAAGGTCGGGAAGGGCACGGGTCATCGACGATCCCCCTTAAACGTTGGATTTGTTCAGTCGGCGGGTAGTCACCGGAAATTGGCCGGACCTACCCGACCCACTAGGCCGGAAGGTCAGTCTCCTGGTGGCCGATCAGCTGTTGCCACTGGTTGTTTTCGTCGGACAAAACCTCGACCGCTTTGGTGGTCAAGTGCCTTAGCCGCACCCACTCCCACCACCCGCCACCCGAGGCGCCGTCCTTCACGGTCTCGGCCAGGGTCGCGATCCGCTGCGCGATCACCTCCGATTGTGCCGATACGCGCGCGATCTCCAACTTGGTCATCAAGCCGTGGACAGCCGCAGCTAGGGCTGGGAAAAAGGCCGTGCAGAACAGCAGAACAGGAATCTCCCCAACCAAAAGGTGTATGGTCACCGCCCCAACCGCAAAGCCAAATAGCGTGCGGGACACGATGTGCAGCCGGTTGTGCACGGTGTGGAGCTTGTGGTGGTTCTTGACGTGGTAGGTTCGCTGTTCCACAAGCTGTTGCTCAACGAAGGCGACGGCGCGTAGACATTTAAGGTCGGGGGTGCCGGCCTCACGTGCCGGTATCACGACCGGCAGGCCCTCCGTGGCAAGAGCGCGTTGCAAGACCCATTCTTCCGCCTTAGCCAACTTCAAGCGGCCGTGTTCGACCGTCCAGCAGGGCGTCAGGAACGGCCGAGGTATGCCCAACAATGGCAGGCACGACGCTACGTAGCGCAACTGTTCGGCGATGTAGCGGTACCCGATCCAGCGCTCGTGCCAATATTGCCGCTGGGCCGTGCGGGTGATGGCAACGATGGCACCGAGCACAATCAACTCAACATAAGGCCACACCTCGGCCGCGTAATGGCCACCAAACTCGACCGTGCCGGCCACCGCAGCAAACACCGCCAGCGCGGACGCACCGTAGAGGACCCAGGTGGCACCGCGGTGGAAGTTTCCAGCGGTGTTGGCCTCTTCGTCCGCGAAGGTCAGATGAGAGTTAAGGGTTGAAAACAAAAGGGGGGGTTCCGCTGGCGGGGCCGATTCGCCGGAACGCTCCAAGTTGTCCTTCGGGTCGGCGGAAGCGCCCGCGTTCAGCACCTTCATCATGGCTTTGTGCACCGACCCGAGAAGTGGGGTGTGCCACCGCAGCCGGTTGCGGGCCTTGTAGCGCGTGAGGCGCCGTACGACGCTGTCGGAACCCTCCGTCGGGCCGGTGCTGCAGGGGTCAAAAACCGATTGAACCACGCTGTCCGTACCGCGCCGGATTTTGACAATGGCCTCGTCCCTACCGAGAGGGTCTTGGGTGAGAGCTTCTCCGAAACGATGCGTCAGCCAACTCGTTTCCGGGTAGGGAGAGCCGAACAGTTCTAGGACCGCAGAAGTCAGCTTGCTGCGGTCAAGGACGCGCACCTCACCCGCTGGGTTGAGCCAAATAAGCGGCTTCATGGTGCTGGCAGCCTTGAAGGCGAGGCGTCGGGTGTTGCTGGTGCGGCTATCCAGCTTCGCCTCGTCCCACAACACGAGGATGATGTCGGCAAACGCTAGCGCCACCTCATCACAAATTCCGACGGCATCCGTCGCGTCGTCGGGAGCATTCAGCCAAACCTTGCGTTCGGCGCGCTGCTGCTCATCGTTTAACGGACCTTCCCGATGGGGGGACAGAAGATGCAGTTCAAGTCCGAGCTTGGCGGCGATGCAGGCGGCTTCTCGGTCAGTACCGTCGTCGGTTCCTGTCAGGATCCGCACAAGGCCATTGGGACAACGGTGCCGCCACCCGTCCCGCAGCGCTTGAATGGTGTTTTCCAAACGCTCGTGCACCAGCGTTTGGTCTGCCGCGTTGAGCGCTAAGCTGCCACCCCTGTGTCCGACAACCAGAACGGTCAATACCTGTGCACTGTTTAGATAGATTGCCGTCGCGTCGGCCCTCTCCCGGGAAACAATTTGATGCATCATCGCTCTACCTGTCCATGATCTCATTTTGCCTGCTGCCCCCGGACATTAGGAGATGGAGGCGGTGCTCCACCGAGCCTCTACCGTGCGGTCCCTTGGCTGGCACATCGTACTGTACGAAGGAGGGCAAAAGAATTAGCCTTAAATGTATGGAAAAAGCAAACGTGCGGCCGCATCGCAGACTTCCGCGCTGTGGACCGTGCGTTGATGTCCGCCGCTGTCAGGTGCCGCAGCGGCTTGCCCAGTCGATCCCTTTTCAGACTTTGGGCCAACTCGCGGTCGTAGACCTCCATGTTCATTTCGGAATTTATTCGCAAGCTGCGCCGATCCCAATTCGCGCTACCAAGGAACGTCCACAGGTAGTCGACGAGGACAATTTTTGAATGTTCGAAAGGTGGCGGGTGTTTCCAGATGTGGCAGCCAGCCGCCAGCAGCGGCGCCACGTGCGCGTGCACCGCCCAATCGACCAACGCGTGGTCACTGGCTTCGGGCACGATAATGTTAACGTTGACTCCCCGCCAAGCGGCGAACTCCAACGCCGCTGATAGCCGCTCATCCGGCAGGAAATACGGTGTCATAATGACGATCGAGGACTTGGCACTGTTGATGGCCTGGTGGAGGGCCATCTCTGCCTTCTCGATGTCCTGGTCCGGCCCCGATGTGACGGTGCGCGCCACCGCCGATCCCGCGGGACTGACCTCGGCGCACCACTTCGATGCAGGCAGATTTTCGCCAGTGAGGAAATGCCAATCGTTGGAAAGGGCCTCGACGAGTTGAGTGACCACCGGGCCTTCAAAGCGGAAGTGCAGGTCGCGCACCGGGACCGGCGGGTTTTGTGAGTACCGGTTTTCGTCGCCGATGTTCAAACCTCTAATGAAGGCGACTTTCCCATCAAGCACGAGAAGCTTTTTGTGGGTCCGCAGGTTTTCAAACGGCATCGCCCAGAGGGCGATGGAGTGAAGAAACCGTGAGCAGGGCACGCCGGCTTTCCGCAGTCGGTTTGCCGCGGGCGAGACCCAATAGCCGCTGCCGACACCGTCGACGATGACATGCACGTCCACGCCGCGGCGCCGCGCCGCGCCGCGCGAGTCGCTCGATGAACTCTTGGCCGGTGTCGTCCTCTCGGAAGATGTAGCTGGAGAGGCCGATGCTGTGCACAGTGCTGTCGATGGCGTTGAGCATGAGGGGGTAAGCGGCGTCACCATTGGTAAGGGCGCGAATCGCGGTGCCGGGAACGGCTGGCCGCCGCGTAATGCCGCGAACGGCAATCTCCAATTCGTTCAGGTGACCGTTGCGCAACAGCGGGCCGGCGGCAGGGGGGATGGCCTGTTGGGAGCGATGGCGGCGAAACAGCCGGTGGGCTCGGCGCCGAACGCGGTTGATACTCACCAGGAGATACAAGACGGCGCCGATGAGCGGCGACAACCAGGCCAATCTGATCCATCCAATCGAAGCACCGACGTCGCGTTGGTCCAGGAGCACATGGACCGTTACGGTCGACGACACCAGAACATAGGCCAAAGTGACGGTGGTACCGACATCCATGAAGGTGTTCAAAGCTGCGTACCCCTACGCCTTTGATGGCACCCAAAATCAAAGCCCTTCTACCTGAAGATCGAGTAGTTTGAATCTCCGGCCGCGTCACGCAACCCATTGGCGAAGACTGCGACAATCAGTCCTATGTTCCGGCAAACTGGAGCGTGGGGTTTGAGGCTCCCGTCGGCCGCGCTAGTGGGTAAGATGGCAGCTCGTGGGGACAAGGAATTTCTAACGCCGCGCCCTCCGTGGAGCCGGCGTGACGGGGCTTGCGCTCCAGTCGCGTAACAACCCGAGGCGGTGATGAAGAAAAGAATATTAAGCATTGATGGCGGCGGTATTCGTGGAGTTATCGCGTTAGAAGTGCTGAAAAAGGTTGAAGCGCATCTGCGCGCGATCCAAAAAGATCCGGCCCTGGTGCTGGCAGATTATTTTGATCTGATCGCTGGCACCAGCACCGGCGCGATCATCGCATCCGGTCTGGCGGTCGGAATGTCAGTGGAGGAGTTGCAAGGCTTTTACAGCGAGAACGCCGCCCACATCATTTTCCACCGCGCTTGGTTGGGCGAGAGCCTTCTCTACGACACGTACAGCGCAGACGGATTGGAATCCCTGTTGCGCGGGACGTTTTCCGACATGACCTTGCGCGACCCGCGGATCCGAACGCAGCTGGTGATCGTTGCGCGGGACGCGACTCATGACCGGCCCTGGATCATTACCACGAGCCCAACCTCGCTATACGCGCACGAGCACCCGGCTCTGTGCTGCCTCGATCTTCCGCTCTGGAAATTGCTGCGCGCCAGCACGGCGGCTCCGAGTTACTTTCCCCCAGAAGCCATCACAGTCGAGGGCCAGGAGTACGTATTCACCGACGGTGCCACCACCCCATTCAACAACCCTGCATTCAAGGCATTCTTGGTGGCGACCTCCCCAGAGTACGGATTGCGTTGGGGCACCGGCACCGACCAGCTGCTTGTGGTGTCTGTAGGCACGGGAACGCTGTCAACGGCCATGCTCGGTCATAAGTGCTCCAAGCTGCACGATGCCCACGCTATCCCAGTGTCCATGATAGCGGAAAACAGCAGTTATCAAGATCTGTTGTGCCGCACCTTCGGTGATTGTGTTCATGGTAATCCGATTGATCCGATCCGTAGAACTATGACAGATGGCGCCGCGGTACACCCCAAGCTGTTTCGTTACCTGCGCTACAACATCGAGCTAAGCCGCGGCACACTTGCCGAGGTTGGACTTGCGGACATTGAACCGAGTCTGCTGACATTGGACGCTGTGGAGGAAATTGACAACTTGCGGCGGATCGGCCGAGCGGTAGCGCGGGAGGTGCGCCCGACGCATTTCCAGGAACGGGTGCTCTCGGAGGTGTCAGCGTGACCGCAGCGTCGTCAGCGTAGGTCACCCGCCGATGGCCACCCCGCAGCACTCCGACCCAACGAGAGCAAAACAGAGGATCCTTGATGATCAGTGCCCTTCCCGACCTTCGGCAGCGGCTGGACGCCGTGTGCGTCGTCAAGCTCCCGATTGAAGTGCCGGTGGTGTTCGCCCGGGAGCGGGGCCGGATCGCGTCGCTGGAAGGGACGGTCGCGTACGACCCCGGTGACGCCATCCTCACCGGAGTCCAAGGCGAGCGCTGGGC
>NZ_LGQY01000168.1:0-5283 GCF_003116065.1 Azospirillum sp. TSO5
TGAAGGACGATTTCGACGGCACGGCTGCACTGACCGCCAACCTGGATCTGGTGATCTCGCCGGCGATGTCGGCGGGGGAACTGGCGGGTGCGCTGGGCGTGCCGGTCTGGCGCTTCGGCTCCCGCGACTGGACGCAGCTGGGCACCGGCACACGCCCCTGGTTCCCATCGATGCGCCTGTTCCAGCCCAACAGCGGCGAGGGGCTGGAAGCGACGATCCGGGCGATGGCGGACACTTTACGAGCCACCACGCCAGGACCGGTGCCGGAGTCCGTACCGGTGGTCGCGGCCTCGCCCGAGCCCGAGCCCGAGCCTGAGCCGGAACCCGAGTTCGATGCTCTGCTGAACCGGGCCGCCGACCTTCACCGCGCCGGCCGGCTGGCGGAGGCGGAGACCGCCTATCGCGCCGCCATTGCGGCCGATCCCGGACGCACGGCCCCCGGCCATGCCGATGCGCTGCATCTTCTGGGATTGCTGATGCACCAGACCGGACGGAACGACGAGGCGCTCGCCCTGATCGGCGCAGCGTTGCGGACCGATCCGGCCTTCCCCCAGGCTTGGAACCATCTTGGACTGGTGCAGGAAGCCGACAAGCGCCATGCCGAGTCCGCCCGCGCCTTCACCCGCGCGCTGGCCCTGCACCCCGCCTTTGCCGAGGCGCTGACCCATCTGGGCCTCGTCCACCAGACCTGCGGGCGGGTGGAGGAGGCCGTGAAGCTGCATCGCCGCTGCATCGCCCTCCAGCCGGAGCATCTGCCGGCCCATGCCAATCTCGGCCATGCCTGCGAGCTGATGGGGCGCATGGCGGAGGCGAACGGCCATTACCGCCGGGCGCTGGCCTTGCAGCCCGGATCCGCCGACGCCGGCAACAACCTCGCCACCATGGCCACGCTGGCCGGCCGTCTGGAGGAGGCGAAGACCCATCTGCACCGCGCGCTGCGGATCGACCCGGACTTCGCGCTGGCGGCCTGGAACCTCGGCCTGCTGGACCTTGCCGACGGACGGGTCGCCGAGGGCTGGGCCGGCTATGGCCGCCGCTTCTCCGCCCGTCAGCTGCAGCGGGCGCGCCGCATCGACCGGCCGGTCTGGACGGGGGAGCCGTTGCGGGGCCGGCGTCTGCTGGCCTGGTCGGAACAGGGGGTGGGCGACGAGATCCTGTTCGCCTCCTGCTTCGACGCCCTGCGGGGGCAGGACGGTCCCGTCACGGTCGAATGCGACCGGCGGCTGGTCAGCCTGTTCGCCCGCTCCTTCCCCTGGGTCACGGTGCGGGCGGAGACGGCGGACACCACCGGGCGGGAGACGGTGGACCCGCCGGATTGCGATCTGCAGATCCCGGCCGGCACCCTGCCCGCCCTGGTCCGCGACCGGGTGGACCGCTTCCCCGGCCGTCCGGCCTATTTGCACCCCGATCCCGGCCGTCTCGCCCTGTGGCACGACCGGCTGGCCGCCTTGCCCGGCCTGAAGGTGGGGCTGGCATGGCGCAGCCAGATCGTCACTGCCCAGCGGGCCGCCGCCTATACCGGTCTGGCCGACTGGACCGCGCTGCTCGATCTGGCCGGCATCAGTGTGGTCATGCTGCAATATGGCGACTGCCGCGCTGAACTGGCGCAGGTGGAAACGGCGACGCGCCGTCTGCACCGCTGGGACGACCTGGACCTGAAGGACGATTTCGAAGGGGTGGCGGCCCTGATCGCCAACCTGGATCTGGTGATCTCGCCGGCCACGGCGGTCGGGGAACTGGCCGGCGCCCTGGGCGTCCCGGTCTGGCGACTCGGCACCCGCGATTGGACGCAGATGGGAACGGACGTGCGGCCGTGGTTCCCGTCGATGCGGCTGATCCAGCCGCCGGCGGGCGATGGGCTGGCCGCAGCCGCCCGGCAGGCGGTGCGCGCGCTGGCGGAACTGGCGCCGGCCTGATGACCGACCTTCGCGCCCTGCTTGCCGAAGCGTTCGACCGTCATCAGACCGGCGGATTCGACGAGGCGGAAGGGCTCTACCGCCGCATCCTCTCCATCGAGCCGGCAGAGGTGGAGGCCCTGCACCGGGCCGGATTGCTTGTCGCCCAGCTCGGCCGGCTGAATGAGGCCGACGTGCTGCTCCGCCGGGCGCTGGCGCAGGATCCGACGGAGACCGAGGCGGCGGTCAACCACGGCAAAATTCTGCGCGCGCTGCGCCGACCCGAGGCGGCGGCCGGCCGTTTCCGCCACGCCCTCGCGCTCGCTCCCGCCATGCTGACGGCGCTGGAAGGGCTGGGACATGCCGAGCGCGAGGGCGGGCATGCTGCCGCGGCGGCCACCGCCTATGGCCGGGCGGCGCTGGTCGGGGCCGGTCCGGCGGTGCTTCACCAGTGGGGCGTCGCGCTGGACGGCATCGGTCTTGCGGACGAGGCGGTGGAGGCCCTGCGCCGATCCGCCCGCCTCGACGCGACGGTCCCGTCGGTCGCCTTGCGGCTTGCCGGGCTCCTCCAGCGGATGGGGCGCAGCGGCGAGGCGGCCGGCTGGTATCGCCATGCGCTGGTGATTCAGCCCGGCCACGCGGAGGCGCGCCGGTCGCTCTCCGCCATCATCGCTGCCATCGGCGCGGGGGGACCGCCACCAGCGACATAACCCTTTGGTTCAAAGGGTCAGCTGACCTCCGGATGGTGTTGCGCGAAATGATTTCAAGACCCCACCCCTGCGACCCACTGTCATACGTCTGAACGGTTGGGGCATTTTTTCGCATGGTTTGACCGCATAAAACGCAAGATTAGGGTTGTTCGGCGCTTCGGATGAGTGAACACTGTTGTCACCGGCCCGTCACATTGCGGCGGGACGCGGACTGATCCTATGGAGAGCGACTCATGCACACTGAAGCTCGCCTTTCGTCTCTGCAAGACAAGCACATGCGCCTGGACCGGGCGATCCTCGACGAGGAAAAGCGCTCCTGGCCGGATGAGAGCGCAGTGAAGCGCCTCAAGCTCGAAAAGCTGCACGTCAAGGAAGAGATCGACCGCCTGACGCGCACCGGCCCGATGAATTAATCCCCCCAATCACAGCATCGACCTTCAGACACCACCCTTGAACAGGGGTTTGAAAAGGCCGGGTTGAGGCGGATCGCCTCACCCGGCTTTTTTAATGGCCGGCTTTTTTCAGCCGATGGCCCGACCGGGACGCGCAAGCTCCGCCGCCACCGTCGGCAGCAGATCGGCGACCCGCTGGCCGGGGCCGGTCCGGAACAGACGCATCGACGGGAACCAGGGCCGCACCGCGGTGCCGAGCATAGTCCAGTCGCCCGTCCGTGCCAGCCGCCAGACCGGCAGGCCCAGTGCCGCCGCCAACTCTCCGGTGGAGGTGGCGGGCGCGATCACCAGATCGAGGGCCGACATCAGCGCCGCCGTGCCGTCGAGGTCGTCGCGCAGGTCGAGGTCGGGGAAGGCATGCGGCGCACGGCCGAACGCTTCTCGTGCCGCCGCCAGTTCGGCCCCGCAGTCGCCATATTGCAGATTGACCGGAATAATCTCCGGCAGGGTCAGCACCGGCCGCCAATCCTCGATCCGCGTATAGTCGGGCATGCGGTCCGGATCGAGCTGGCCGCTGCGCCAGGCGATGCCGACCCGCAAGCCCTCTCCCAGTCCGGCCAGCCGCCGACGCCAGCCGTCGACGGCCGCCGGATCGGCACGCAAAGCGGGTTCCAGCCCGGCGAAGCCTGCCAGGGAAGCGTCCAGATGGCGCGACAGCGATCCGATAGGGACATGGCAATCGACATCCGGCACCGGTTCGGCCGGCGTGACCGGTATCGCCCGCACCGTCGCCTGCGGGAAGGAGCGGGCGAACAGCGGGACGAAGCGCGGGTCGCATTCCACCACGATGCGCCCCCCCTCCCGGCCGGCGCGGGCGATCAGTTGGGGCAGGCGCTGGGCGAACATCAGCTCGTCGCCGATCCCCTGCTCGCGCCAGACCAGCAGGCGCCTGCCCGACAGATCGCCGCCCGTCCAGAGCGGGACGGCCGGGCGGCGGGCGGCGGACGTGAGGTCGCGCGTGTCGAACCGCCGGTCATAGCCTTCCCATCCCTGCGCCAGCCGGCCGGCGGTGAGATCGAGAACCCCGGCATTGAAGGCCGCCGCCGCGTGGCCGGGTTCAGCCGCCAGCGCACGGCCGCACCACAGGGCCGCCGCGCCGTCGTCTCCCATCTCGCGCAGCAGTCGGCCGCGGTTCGCCATTCCGTCGGCCAGGGCGGGGGCGAGCGCCAGGGCGCGGCGGCCCGCCCGCTCCGCGGCGTCCGGCCGGCCAAGGCGCCGTAGCGCCACCGACAGGTTCACCCATCCCGCCTCCAGCGCCGGTGCCCGCCGGAGCGCCTGGGCATGCGCCCGCTCCGCCTCGCCCCAGCGGCCGAGCCGGGCGAGGGCCGCGCCCAGATTGTCATACGCCTCCGCAAGGTCGGGGTCGGCGGCGGTCGCCCGCCGGTGGAGCGGCACGGCAGCCCCGCTCCGCTCCAGCGCGTCGAGCGCATTGCCGAGGTTGGTCAGCGCCGCGGCATTGCCGGGCTGGAGCGCCAGAGCGGTCCGGAAACCGGCGGCGGCCGCTCCTGCCCGTCCGAGAGCCAGACGAACGTTCCCCAGGCTGATATGCGCCGTCGCATACTCCGGGGCGGCGGCGACCGCGGCGGCGATGCGCGCTTCGCCGCGTTCCGGCGCGCCCGTCTGGTGGGCGAGCAGGCCGGACAAATGGAGCGCCACCGGATCCCGCGGGCGGTGGGCCAGCACCCGCTCGTAAAGGTGGGCTGCCACGGCGAAGGAACCGGCACGATGGGCGGCGACCGCCTGCTCCAGAAGCCGGTCCGGGTCAGGGTCCGCCGTCTCGCCGTCCCCTGCCCCGGCAGCCCCCCCGGCAGGCGTCCCCCCCCTCCCGCGCGGCGATGCGGTGGCCCGCAACAGCTTCGCCATCTGGACCAGAGCCGTCTCCAGCCCCTCGCCCGGCCTGGGCTGGAACAGGCGCATGGTTGGGAACCAGGGCCGGACGCCGGTGCCCAACTGCGTCCAATCGCGGGTGCCGAAACGCCAGACCGGCACGCCCAGCGCACCCGCCAGTTCCCCCGCCGACATCGCCGGCGAGATCACCAGATCCAGGTTCGCCGTGAGCGCCGCCGCGCCGTCGAAATCGTCCTTCAGGTCCAGGTCGGCCCAGCGGTGGATGGTCACGCCGAAGCGCTCCTCCGCCGTCCGCAGCTCGGCCTCGCAGTCGCCATATTGCAGGTTGACGAACACCAGTCCGGGGACGGCGAACAGCGGTCCCCAATGCTCCAGCAG
>NZ_LGQY01000183.1:0-4885 GCF_003116065.1 Azospirillum sp. TSO5
ATGCCGACCTTCAGTCCGCTCAAGCCTGCCAGCCGCTCGCCCCAGCGCGCCACCAGATCGGGTTCCGCCGTCAGGTAGGGAACGCGGTGGGGGATGGTGTCCATCTGGGTCCCGAACACCTCGCCCAGGCTCAGCATCGGCAGATGCAGGTCGAAGGCGTCGGTGGGAAGCTGGCCGCTGACGAAGCGCTCGACGCCCGGCAGCCCGGCCATCACCCGCTGCAGCGGGGCCGGCAGGCCCAGGAGCACCCGGCCGCCGCGCGCCGCCACCAGGGGGACGTAGCGGCAGAACTGCAGGGCGTCGCCCAGCCCCTGTTCGCCATGCAGCAGGATGCGGCGGCCTTCCAGCGGCTCGCCGTTCCAGCGCGGCTTGGGCATGGCGGCGTGGGTGGGGGCGTCCTTGCAGCGCAGCCGCCACTCATACTCGCGCCAGCCCTCTTCGAAGCGGCCGGCGACCAGCAGGGCCATGCCGAGGTTGCGGCGGGCGTCCGGGCTGGCCGGGTCGATCGTCATGGCGCGGCGGAAGCCGGTGACCGCCTCGTTCACCCGGTTCTGGTTCAGCCGGGCGTTGCCATGGTTGGCATAGCCGCCGGCGAAGCCCGGATCGACGGCGACCGCGCGGGCATGGGCGCGCGCCGCTTCCTCCAGACACCCCTGCTCCTGCAGGGCAAGGCCGAGGCTGGTGTGGCCGGCGGCGAAATACGGATCCAGCGCCACGGCATGGCGGTGACAAGCCATCGCCCTGTCCGCCCGGCCCAGCCCGCGGAGCGCGATGCCCATGTTGTTGCAGGCGGCGGCGTGGGCAGGGTCGATGGCCAGCCCGCGGCGATAAGCTGCGACGGCATCGTCCAGCGCATCGCGTTCCTGCAGGACGTTGGCCAGTCCGTTGTGGCCTTCCGTCGCCATCGGGTCGACGCGGATGGCGCGGCGATAGGCTCGTTCGGCCTCGGCGGAGCGGCCCTGCCCGCGGTGCAGCGCGCCCAGGCTCTCATAGGCGGCGGTCAGCCCCGGCCGCAGGGCGATGGCACTGCGGTAGGCCGCCGCCGCTCCCTGCCCGGACCCGAAGTCGCGCAGCATGTTGCCAAGATTGAGGCGCGGCTCCGCCATGGCGGGATCGAGGCGCAGCGCGCGGGCCAGCAGGCGCAGCGCGGCACCGCCCTGGCCGGCGCGCCGGACGGCCAGCCCCATCAGATGCAGGGCGTCGGTCTGGTCGGGTGCGATCTCGATGATGCGGCGGTAGATGCGGGCCGCAACGGCGATCTGGCCGCTTTGGTGGTGCCGCACCGCCGCGGCGAGTGCCTCCTGAATGGTCGCCATGCTTGATCGATCGTCCCTGTCGGTCCTGCGGCATCGGTTCTGCAGCCTGCCGATCCGGCCGCCGGAACGGAATAGCGGGTGTTCCCGAATTCTCCAAGCGTGATCCTGGTCGCACATGCATCCGCGCTGGGACGGCGGCGGCAATACTGTCCGTATTATGAAATTGTAACGATGATGACTACATAGGCTTAAGCCAGGCCGCGGCGGGCGAAGTGACGGTGATCGGGAAAGCTGTGTAAATGCTCACCGACGGAGATGCGAGTCGAGTGGAAGGGAAGCCTGCATCCCAGGCGCGGCGGCGGCGGATTGCGGAACCGTGGGTACCACCAACTTCAAACCTGCCTGTTGCGAATTGGCCATACCGGGTATTTCGGCAGATTTTCCAAACACTTGCCGATGAGGGCGTAGGAGTGGGATATGGCCCTTAAGGGACTGTCCGTCCGGTCAGGCGTTTCGCCCTACCCACTTCGGTAGAAACGCGTTGCTTTGGGTCCATTCCTTCGGATAACAAGGGCACGGTGTGTTAGCTCGCGCTAGGACTGACTCTGCCTGCCATCAGCCGAGCGTGACGCGCGCCTTAAAGATGGTTCATCCGCCGGCGAACCAAACCTGAAGGGGATTAGTATGGCTGGAACCTTTACCGTAACGACGGGTTCAACCCTAACACTAGGTACATTCTCAACGATCATCGGCAGCTCTGGTACGGACGTCATCACGCTTCAGACCGCCGGCAACACGCTGTCGATCTCGGCGCTGGAAACCCTGATCGGTACCACTGGTACCGAGTTCATCTCGCTGACGGCCGGTTCCACCCTGCAGGTTTCGCTGCTGGAAACCCTTGTCGGCAGCAGCACGACTGACGTGATTTCGGTCGGCACGTCCGGCTCGACGATGCTGGTGTCTTTGCTTGAGACGATCACCGGCGGCGCGGGCACGGATGTCGTCACGCTGGAAACCGCCGGCAACACGCTGCTGGTTTCGGCTCTCGAGACGCTGACGGGCGGCACGGGCACCGATGTCGTCACGCTGGGCACCGCCGGCAACACGCTGCTGGTTTCGGCTCTCGAGACGCTGGCTGGCCAGGGCGGCACGGATGTCGTCACGCTGGGCACCGCCGGCAACACGCTGGTGATTTCGGCTCTCGAGACGCTGACGGGCGGCGCGGGCACGGATGTCGTCACGCTGGGCACCGTCGGCAACACGCTGCTGGTTTCGGCCGTCGAGACTCTGTTCGGCGAGACCGGCATCGACGTCGTTACGCTGGCCTCCGGCGGCAACACTGTCGCGGTCACGGCTCTCGAGACGCTGATCGGCGCCGCGGGCACCGACATCGTCACGATGGGCAACGCCGGCAACACGCTGCTGATCTCGGCCATCGAGACGCTGACCGGCGGCAACGGCACCGACGTCGTCACGCTGGCCTCCGGCGGCAGCACCATCCTGGTCTCCGGGCTTGAGACGCTGGCCGGCGCCGCGGGCACCGACATCGTCACGCTGGGCGCCGTCGGCAACACGCTGCTGGTTTCGGCCGTCGAGACGCTGACGGGCCAGGGCGGCACCGACGTCATCACGCTGGCCTCTTCGGGCAACACCATTCTGGTGGCGGGTCTCGAGACCCTGATCGGCGGCCTGGGCTCCGACATCGTCACCCTCGGCACGGCCGGCGGCACCATCGCCACCTCCCGTCTCGAGACGGTGATCGGTTCGTCCTTCAGCGACGTCATCGGCCTCGGCACCACCGGCAACACGCTCTCGATCCTCGCGGTCGAGACGATCACCGGCCTGACCGGCACCGACGTCGTCACCATCGGCTCGGCCGGCAACACCGTCCTGGTGGCCGGGATCGAGACGCTGACCGCCGGCGCGGGCACCGACATCGTCACCATCGGCACCACCGGCAGCACCCTGCTGGTCAACGCCGTCGAGACGCTGACGGGCCAGAGCGGCACCGACGTCATCACGCTGGGCTCGGGCGGCAACACCGTCACCGCCTCGCTGCTCGAGGTGATCACCGGCAATTCCGGTTCGGATCTGGTCTTCCTCGGCACGGCCGGCAACACCACCACCGTTTCGGCGATCGAGACCCTGGTCGGCGGTGCGGGCACCGACATCGTCACCATCGGCACCACCGGCACCACCATGCTGGTGCGCGCGGTCGAGACGCTGACGGGCCAGACCGGCACCGACGTCATCACGCTGGGCAACACCGCCAACACGCTGGTCGTCGGCGGCATCGAGACGCTGACCGGCGGCACCGCCAACGACGCCGTCACCATCGCCACCACCGGCAGCACCCTGCTGGTCTCGGCGGTCGAGACGCTGACGGGCCAGAGCGGCACCGACGTCATCACGCTGGGCGCGGGCGGCAACACCGTCACCGCGTCGCTGCTCGAGACGCTGACCGGCGGCGCCGGTTCGGATCTGGTCTTCCTCGGCACGGCGGGCAACACCACCACCGTTTCGTCGGTCGAGACCCTGGTCGGCGGTGACGGCAACGACGTCGTCCTGACCGGCACCATCGGCGCCACCATGCTGGTGCGCGCGGTCGAGACGCTGACGGGCCAGACCGGCACCGACGTCATCACGCTGGGCGACACCGCCAACACGCTGGTCGTCGGCGGCATCGAGACGCTGACCGGCGGCACCGCCAACGACGTCGTCACCATCGCCACCACCGGCAGCACCCTGCTGGTCTCGGCGGTCGAGACGCTGACGGGTCAGACCGGCACCGATGTCATCACGCTGGGCGCGGGCGGCAACACCGTCACCGCGTCGCTGCTCGAGACGCTGACCGGCGGCGCCGGTTCGGACCTGGTGTTCCTCGGCACGCTCGGCAACACGCTCTCGGTGTCGGGCATCGAAGTCCTGATCGGCGGCAGCGGTTCCGACGTCGTCGCCCTGGGCACCGCCGGCAACACGGTTCTGCTGCGCGGCCTTGAGACCCTGGTGGGCGCTGCCGGCAGCGACGCCATCACGCTGGGCGACACCGGCAACACCCTGTCCGTCTCGGCTCTCGAGACGCTGACCGGTGGCACCGGCTCCGACGTCGTCCTGCTCGCCGCCGCTGGCAACACCCTGCTGGTTTCGGGTCTGGAGACGCTGGCTGGCGCCGGTGGCTCCGACGTCGTCACGCTGGGTTCGGCCGGCAACACCGTGCTCGCCACGGCTCTCGAGACGATCGCCGGCGGCGCCGGCACCGATGTCCTCAACATCGGCACCTCGGGCAACACCCTGTTCGTCTCGGCTCTCGAGACGCTGACCGGCGGCACGGGCACCGATGTCGTCACGCTGGGTTCGGCCGGCAACACCCTGTTCGCCAACCTGCTCGACACCATTGCCGGCGGCACTGGTTCGGACGTGGTCTTCCTCGGTACCGCTGGCGGCGCTCTGCTCGCTTCGGGCCTGGAGATCCTGGTCGGCGGCACGGGCACCGACGTCGTCACGCTGGGCACGGCGGGCAACACCGTCCTCGTCCGCGGCATCGAGACGCTGACGGGCCAGACCGGCACCGACGTCGTCACCATCGGCGACACCGGCACCACCATGCTGGCTTCGGGTCTGGAGACGCT